>JAUCFP010000006.1:1800000-2100000 GCA_030348385.1 Cytobacillus sp. NJ13
CTCCATGGCTCTTCCGCCAAGTACATATGATGGACGGACAACCACGGGATAACCGATTTCACCGGCAATGGCTACTGCCTGCTCCACAGATAGGGCAGTCTTTCCTTTTGGCATTGGGATGCCCAGCTCTGCAAGGGCATGCTCAAATTTATCCCGGTCTTCTGCCCGGTCTAAGTTTTCAAGTGAAGTTCCGAGAATTTTTACGCCTCTCTCGACCAGATCCGCAGCAAGGTTAATAGCCGTTTGTCCGCCAAATTGAACAACTACACCTTCTGGTTTCTCAAGGTCAATGATGTGCATAACATCTTCAATCGTAAGCGGCTCAAAGTAAAGCTTATCGGAGATGCTAAAGTCCGTAGAAACAGTTTCCGGATTATTATTTATGATGATTGCTTCATAACCGGCTTCCTTGATTGCCCATACTGCGTGGACAGTTGAGTAGTCAAACTCCACTCCCTGGCCAATCCGGATTGGACCTGAGCCCAGAACAACAACACTTTTACGGCCAGTTACATCCGATTCGTTCTCATCTTCGTATGTTCCATAGAAATACGGTGTTTCAGATTCAAATTCTGCTGCACATGTATCCACCATTTTATAAACCGGTACAATCTCATGTTCTTTTCTCCAGCTGTATACTGCCATTTCACTTGAATCCCAGTGCCTCGCAATTACCAGATCGGCAAATCCCATTTCCTTTGCAGCTTTCCCTGTTTCAGGGTCAAATGGATTTTCTGATAATACACTCTCAAAATCTACGATTTTCTTAATCTTATGAAGGAAGAATAGATCAATTCTGCTCCATTCATGGATCGTCTCGATGGTGACTCCCCTTCTGATGGCCTCTCCGATATAAAACAAACGTTCATCGCCTGCTTTTCGAATCCGCTTTTCGATCAATTCATCAGAAATTTGGTCAGCGTCCTTCAGCTCAAGATGATAAATGTTTGCTTCAAGTGAACGGACTGCTTTCAGAAGAGATTCTTCAAATGTGCGCCCTATCGCCATTACTTCACCTGTAGCCTTCATTTGAGTTCCAAGTGAACGGTTCGCCGATTCGAATTTATCAAACGGCCAGCGCGGGATTTTTGAGACAATATAATCCAATGCCGGTTCAAAGCAGGCGTATGTTTTTCCTGTGACAGGATTCATCATTTCATCGAGTGTCAGCCCCACCGCTATCTTGGCTGCCAGCTTAGCAATCGGATAACCTGTTGCCTTTGATGCAAGAGCTGATGAACGGCTGACACGCGGGTTAACTTCGATGATGTAATAATTAAAGCTATCTGGATCAAGCGCCAGCTGGACATTGCATCCTCCTTCAATCTCGAGGGCGCGGATAATTTTTAATGAAGTGTTTCTTAGCAGCTGATACTCACGATCACTCAAAGTTTGGCTTGGAGCTACAACAATGGAATCACCTGTGTGGACACCTACAGGATCGAAGTTTTCCATATTGCAGACAACAATCGCATTGTCATTAGAGTCTCGCATCACTTCATACTCAATTTCTTTGAAGCCCGCAATGCTCTTTTCAAGAAGACACTGTGTTACAGGGCTATTCTTCAAGCCGCTTGTCACAATTTCGATTAGGTCCTCTTCATCGTGGCAGATTCCCCCGCCAGTACCGCCCAGTGTGAAGGCTGGCCGCACAATGACCGGATAGCCGATTCTATTTACAAACTCATATGCTTCCTCCAGGTTATGGATAATTTCACTGTCTGGCACAGGCTCGCCAAGTTCATTCATCAGATTTCTGAATAGATCCCGGTCTTCCGCTTTTTGAATTGCAGATAGTTTTGTACCGAGGATTTCTACTCCACATTCTTCTAAAACACCTGATTCAGCAAGTTCTACTGCAAGATTTAATCCTGTCTGTCCCCCAAGTGTAGGAACAAGGGCATCAGGGCGTTCTTTTCGGATGATGCGGCTGACGAATTCCAGCGTAAGCGGCTCTATATAGACTGCGTCAGCAATTTCAGTATCTGTCATGATGGTAGCAGGATTTGAGTTTACAAGAATGACGCGATAACCTTCCTCTTTCAATGCAAGGCAGGCCTGTGTTCCAGCATAATCAAACTCTGCTGCCTGTCCGATGACAATTGGTCCTGATCCGATTACTAAAATGCTTTTTATATCTGTACGCTTTGGCATGCTGCAGCACCTTCCTCTTTATGTGATTCAATCATTTGCAGGAATTGTTCAAATAATCCATTTGCATCCTCTGGTCCCGGTGAAGCCTCAGGGTGATATTGCACAGTGAACGCCGGGACTTCTTTATGTTTTAAGCCTTCAATCGTTCCATCGTTTAATGCGATATGTGTTACTTCCAGAGAAGTACCCGAGATTGAGTTTTCTTCCACTGAATATCCATGGTTTTGAGATGTTAAAGCTACTTTTCCGGTTTGCAGATCTTTTACCGGATGGTTTGAACCGCGATGGCCGAATTTCATTTTTTCTGTATTGGCACCGCATGCAAGGGCAAAAAGCTGATGTCCCAGGCAAATCCCAAAAATTGGCACGTTTCCTAATAGACCTTTAATCATTGTGATAGCTTCTGGAACATCCTTCGGGTCTCCAGGCCCATTTGAAAGCATAACACCATCCGGGCTCATGCTGAGTATTTCTTCAGCTGTTGTATTATAAGGTACAACAATCACATCACAATCCCGTTTGTTCAATTCTCTTAAGATACCGTGTTTCATGCCGAAATCCACAAGGACTACCCTTCTGCCGCGGCCGGGGCTTGGATAAGCTGTCTTAGTGGAAACTTGCTTAACCTGATCGTTCCGAAGCTTTGTTGCACGCAGTTTTTCAATGATTAATTCCGGGCTTTCACTTATGCTGCAAATAGCACCTTTCAGCGTACCATGCTGCCTTATAATTCTTGTTAATTTTCTAGTATCAATCCCAGCAATTCCGGGGATGTTTTTCATCTTAAAGTATTCATCAATTGATTGTTCATTTCTCCAGTTTGAAGGAAACTCGTTTGCTTCTTTAACAATGAACCCAGAGATCGCAGGGGAGATTGATTCAAAATCATCTCGATTAATTCCATAATTTCCGATTAAAGGGTATGTCAATGTTACAATTTGTCCGCAGTAGGAAGGGTCAGAGAGGATTTCCTGATAACCCGTCATTCCTGTATTGAATACTACCTCTCCAATCGAATTCGTATCGCTTCCAAATCCTTTTCCAATAAAAATTGTTCCGTCTTCCAGAATCAGCTGTTTTTTCATGCTCTTACACTCCCTCTGTTCCAAACAATTTTTCCGCCTGCTATTGTCATAACTGGCCACCCTTTACAATCCCAGCCAGTAAATGGGGTGTTTTTCCCTTTTGATAAGAACTGGGCAGGGTCAATTTTTTCCTGGCGGTTTAGATCAAGCAGGACAAGATCTGCGATATTACCTGCTTCCACTCTTCCTGATTGTAAGCCGAATGCCTCTGCTGGCTTGATTGTTAAAAAATCAATCAGCTGTTTTAGCGTGAATATCCCCTTCTCGACGAAGTGTGTGTAAAGGAGAGGAAAAGCTGTTTCTAGTCCAACAATTCCAAACGGTGCAAGCTCCATCCCCTCTTCTTTTTCTGCTGCTGTATGAGGGGCATGATCGGTCGCGATAAAATCAATCGTGCCGTCCAGCAATCCTTCGATTAAGGCAGCTCTGTCATCTGCACCTCTTAGTGGAGGATTCATTTTAAAGTTTGCATCCAGACCTGGGATATCCTCCTCACTTAGAAGGAGGTGATGAGGTGTAACTTCGGCCGTTACGTTGATGCCTGCGCGCTTTGCATCTCTTACCACCCTAACGGACTCTTTAGTGCTGATGTGGCAGACATGATAGTGGCAGCCAGCAGCTTCGGCAAGGAGTACATCCCTTGCGATTTGCACTGATTCACAGACGGAAGGAATACCATTCAAACCATTCTCTTTAGCAAAAACTCCATCATGTACGGAACCTTTGTTAATGAGGGTATTTTCTTCGCAGTGCGCAACAATCGGCATATCAATCTCTGCGGCATTCTTCATTGCCTGCAGCATCATGGCTGCTGATTGCACTCCAACTCCATCATCTGTAAAAGCAAACGCTCCAGCTTCTTTTAGTGCTTTAAAATCTGTTAATTCTTGGCCAAGCTCACGGATTGTAATTGATGCATACGGCAGAACCTTTACCGACGCAGTCTCTTCAATACGGCTGTTCAATTTTTCAAGCTGTTCTTTCGTATCAGGTACAGGCCGGGTATTCGGCATCGCCGCAACCGTTGTGAAACCGCCTTTTGCTGCTGCCTTTGTACCAGTTTCAATAGTCTCTTTCTTTTCACCGCCAGGCTCCCGCAAGTGTACATGCAGATCTATAAAGCCTGGTGCAATCAATAGGCCATCTGCATCAATCACTTCCTGTGCCTTTGTCTCGTAACCTTCACCTATCCCGGCGATTTTTCCTGACTCTATGTAAATGTCGGTTTTTTCAAAGTTCCCTTCCTTAGTAAGCAACTGGCCATTTTTGATTAATGTTGACATGATTAGCTCCCCCTCCATTATGTTCAATTGATCTTTTTAATACAGCCATTCGGATGTACACACCATTTTGCATTTGTTTGAAGATTCTGGAACGATCGCATTCCACCAAGCAATCTGCTATTTCTACACCCCGATTTACTGGCGCCGGATGCATGATGATGCTGTTTGGCTTCATAGTTTTTTCTCTCTCTTCTGTAAGGCCGTATGCCAGGTGGTATTCTTCAGCCGTTTGATTGGCTTTCGATTCATGCCGCTCATGCTGGATTCTCAGCAGCATGACAACATCAGAAGTTTCAATAGCTGTGTCAACATCTTCATAGATGCCATTTTCAAGCAATTCTTTATTGAACCATTCTTTTGGACCTGAGAAAACAACCTTCGCACCGAGCCGGACAAGTGCATCTGCATTGGATCTTGCTACACGGCTATGGGCAATATCACCGATGATGGCTACTTTTAATCCTTCAAAGGAACCGAATTCCTGTTTAATTGTCAGCAGGTCAAGCAGTGATTGTGTTGGATGGTGGCCGCAGCCGTCCCCTGCATTCAGGATGGAAACACCGCTTTTATCTGCCAATTCGTCAAAGTAGCGATCCTGGCTATGGCGGATAACGACTGCATGCACCCCGATTGCTTCAAGCGTTTTTACCGTATCGTATAGTGACTCACCCTTGGATACACTTGACGTGCTGACTTCAAATGGGATTATGTCAAGGCCAAGCCGCCTTTCCGCCACTTCAAAGCTGCATTTTGTCCTTGTGCTATTCTCAAAAAAGAGGTTTGCGACAAAAACCTTATGTTCGGGAGTCCATGTTCCGCCGTTTAAAAAATGTTGCGCATCTTCAAGTATTGTATTGATTTCTTTAATTTCTAACTCTGAGGTAGTGAGCAAATGTTTCATATTATTCCTCCTCTTCAAAAAAAGCACCCTGTCCGTATAGTCAGGGTGCTGCAAAGTTGAGGCAGCCAGCTATACGGATACATTGATACCTTATAGCCAGTTTGCCGCCAACACCCTTATAAGCCTCTCTGGACTTTGTTAAAAAGCGTTAAGCTACATTATTTTTTTTTTGCTTTCTGTTTCAAACATATCTTCCTTAGCCTCTTCTCTGCCTGGGAGAATCAGGTTCAGAAGAACGCCGCTGATTGCTGCCAGTGCCATTCCTTCCAGTTTGAATGCCCAAATTTCGATATGAGCTCCGCCAATTCCGAGTACAAGGATGACTGAGGCGATAACCAGGTTACGGTTGTTTCCAAAATCCACTTTGCTGTCAACAAGCATTCTTAATCCTGATGATGCGATGATCCCGAACAGCAGGATCGACACGCCGCCCATAACTGGAGTAGGGATCGAGCTGATGAGTGCTGTTACCTTGCCAATGAATCCGAAGATGATGGCGATGACTGCAGCACCTGCTAGTACATAGACACTGTAAATTTTCGTGATGGCCAGTACGCCAATGTTTTCACCGTAAGTTGTCTTTGGCGGACCCCCGATTAGTGCCGAGATCATTGTTCCTGTTCCATCAGCAAGGATGGAGCGGTGAAGTCCCGGTTCTTTTATATAATCTCTCCCAACTACTTTTCCAAGGACAAGCTGATGGCCGATATGTTCAGAGATTGTCACAACAGCCACTGGAATCATTAGAAGTGCCAGATCAAGAGTTACCCTCACTTCATAATCAGCGAACGGGATTAAGAATTCCGGCATTTCGAACCAGGATGCCTGCTGTACAAGCGAAAAGTCTATCAGGCCCACTGCCAGTGAGTATACATAGCCGATGATGATACCTGCAAGAATTGGAACCATGCTGAGCATTCCTTTTGCATAGATGGAGAAGATGATTGTTGCACCTAAAGTGATGAGCGCTGCTGAGAAATGCAGCATGCTGTATTCACCTGTTTCAGGGTTGTTCATAGCCATTCCGACTGCTGTACCTGCTAATGCCAATCCGATTACTATGATCACAGGGCCTACCACAATTGGCGGAAGAAGATTCATAATCCAGCGGTAGCCTGCTTTTTTAATGATCAATGCTACGGCTCCATATACGAGTCCTGCCATAAAGCTTCCGATCATGGCAGCACCTGGTCCGCCAGCAGCTTTTGCTGCGATGATCGGAGCAATGAAAGCGAAAGATGACCCTAAGTATGCCGGCACCTGCCATTTAGTTATGATGAGAAAAGCTATCGTTGCAAGTCCGCTTGAGATTAAAGCAATGGCAGGATTTAATCCTACTAAGAAAGGTACAAGTATAGTGGCTCCGAACATTGCGAATAAGTGCTGTAAACTTAATGTCAGCCAATGAGCTGGTTTTGGAACATCTTTTATATCTAGAATAGGCTTATGCATGCCAATCTCTCCTCTTCATTTTATTAAGAAAAGCGCAAGCGCCTTGCCCACCCCCGACACCTCGAGGGGGTAGGCGCTGGAGCTAGACAGTTATCTAACTTCAGAATTTATATATTCTTATTAAAAAACCCTCCTTGCCAAATTCGCAAAGAGGGTAAAAGAGCACAGCAAAAGACAGACTGATTCTGCTGAGTTCCCCTTTGCCAGCCTCTCTGGACTGCATTTAAAAGGGCTATTTAATTTTCAAAAATGCTTACTTGATCGTTTTCATCCACTTCCTTCAGCTCGACAACAATTTTCTCCGAACTGGAGGTTGGAATGTTTTTCCCTACATAATCAGCTCTTATCGGAAGCTCTCTATGGCCCCGGTCCACGAGGACTGCCAGCTGAATCTGCGATGGCCGGCCGATGTCAATCAGCGCATCAAGGGCGGCTCTAACTGTTCTTCCTGTATAAAGAACATCATCGATCAGGATTACTTTCTGATCATTAATATCTTTTGGAACATCTGAGCCTTTGACAAGCGGCTCCTGATTTTCAGTCTTTTTCGTAAGATCATCTCTATAGAGAGTGATATCAAGTTCGCCTACATCAATTTTGGCACCTTCGATTTGTTCGATCCGCTCGGCCAGGCGGTTCGCAAGGTAAATCCCCCTGGTACGGATTCCAATCAGGATGCAATTTTCGATCCCTTTATTTTTCTCTATGATTTCATGAGCAATCCTTGTCAGCGCTCTCCTGATTGCCTGGTCATCCAAAACAATTGCTTTCTGCTGCGGCATTCTGATCACCTCTATTTTCTGATTCTCTTCAGTTAATTATATACAAAAAACCCTCTCACCGATCTGGCGAGAGGGTAAACGATTCTGCTGCTGCAGAATAAGGATACAATTCTCCTTATTCAATCCGTTTCCTTCCCAGCCTCACGGGACTGTTTTAAAGGACTTATTCAACTATAGTCATCTTATAGCACAATTGGACAGTTGTCAACGATTATTTGCCAGTTTACCTAATAGCTCTTCGAAATAAGCAGGCATAGGCGCTTCAAATTCCAGGTACTCGCCTGTTCTTGGATGATCAAATCCAAGAACACCTGCGTGCAGTGCTTGTCCGCCAAGATCAAGAGTCTTTCTTGGACCGTATTTAGGATCTCCTGCCAGAGGATAGCCAATGTATTTCATATGAACACGGATTTGATGGGTTCTTCCCGTTTCAAGCTGGCATTCCACCAGTGTAAAATCCCTGAAACGCTCAAGGACCTGAAAATGCGTAACCGCATGTTTTCCATTGTCAACAACGGTCATGCTTTGACGGTCTTTGGGATCGCGGGCAATAGGGGCATCAATCGTTCCATAATCATGGGGAATAATTCCATGGACAATGGCACGGTACTTACGTGTAACGGTTTTATTCATCAGCTGGTTCACAAGACTTTCATGTGCCATATCATTCTTTGCAACCATAAGAAGCCCCGACGTATCTTTATCGATTCTGTGAACAATTCCTGGCCTCATGACCCCATTAATTCCTGAAAGATCTGTGCAATGTGCCATAAGTCCATTTACAAGAGTGCCAGTGCCATGCCCGGCTGCAGGATGGACTACCATTCCTTTTGGTTTATTTACCACCAGGACGTCTTTATCTTCATAATAAATATCCAGATCCATTTTTTCAGGCACGACATCCAATTCTTCAGGTTCAGGAATTGATATTTCAATTTTATCATTTGCCGTACATTTGTAATTGGTCTTCGGCTTCTGCCCATTTACAAGAACATTGCCGTCTTTGATCCATTGCTGAACCTGCGTTCTTGACCAATCCGCATTCAATGTGGATAACACTTTATCTATTCTTTCTCCTGCTTGTTCATCAGGAATGATGTGTTCCATTTTCTCCATAAGATTTCTCCTTCTTCTTTGCTTCTCTCTCTTCAAGCAGCATCTGAATCATCAATAGTCCTACACCAATGACCAGTGCCGAGTCAGCAATATTGAAAACGGGGAAGTCATAGCCAAAAATATAAGTGTTAACGAAATCCACCACTTCTTTTCGAAATACCCTGTCAATAAAGTTTCCAATCGCTCCGCCCAGCATCAGGCCCAAAGAGACTCCAAGCAGCAATTTGCCTTTGGCTGCTTTTTGAATGTAATAAATGATACCAATTACGACAATAACGGTTATTACGTAGAAAAACCACATTTGCCCCTGCAGGATACCCCAGGCAGCCCCACGGTTGCGGTGCGATGTAATATAAAGAAAGTCCTCAATAACTTTAACACTTTCCCCTAATTCAAAGTTCTTTACGATCAGCCATTTCGTAAACTGATCAAGTGCAATTACGAACAATGCAATTATGTAATAAAACACAAAGGCAACCCCCATATCTCATATCATTACCTTTGCATTTTAGCACAAACTGAATAAAAAACACAGCACACGCCTAAACTCAGTGGAAAATTGATTTTCTGTAGTAATTCCTCAGCCTGCTGCAATCCTCCATTGTTTTTAAAGTAGGGATCATCTGCAGCAAATCTGCCGGGAGCAGCTCACCTGAAATTTCACATTTTCCAAAGCTTCCAGAATCAATTTTGCTGAGTGTTTGCTCGATATCATGCAGTTCTTCCAATAAAATTGGTTTTATCAAAGCGGAACTATTGCCTTCCATTAGCCTTTCCAATATTTCCTGTCTTGTATTACGGAGTTCTGTATATAGCCCTTCTGCCTTTGCATCCATGCCGTTCCTCCGTTCTTATGATGTTTACTTTATTATTTTCTCGGAACGGATTTCAGACACGGGCAAACTTTTAGCAAACGGCACAACATTTAGTGAAGGTGGAATTATTTATAAAAAAGATTCCAAAGTCCCCTTATGACTTATGATTATGATAAAAAAAGAACCCCATTTGTCAAAAAAAACAGCCCCCCAAATAGTTGAGGGACTGCCAGTATTTAAGCCAAGTGGCTATAATTATTTTTTACAACCTCAGCACAGCGAGGGCAGAGAGTGTCATAGCCTTCTGTCTGACCGACTTCTGGAGTAACTGTCCAGCAGCGATCACATGTTTCGCCTTCAGCTTTGGAAACAACAATAGCTGTGTTTTCAAATTTCACAGCATTATCAGGTGCATCTGACAGGCTGCCTGCTACCTCAAATCCAGAAACGATAAAGATCTGCTGAAGATTTTCCTGAATTGAATCCAGAAGGCTCTTAGCTTGATCGTTTACATAAAGGGTTACTTTAGCAGTCAGAGATTTGCCGATCACCTTTTCATTACGAGCTTCTTCCAATGCTTTAAGAACATCATTGCGAAGCTTCATGAATGCAGTCCATTTTTCTTCCAGCTGTTTAGCATTTGGAAGTTCTTGATATTCTGGCATATCCGTTAATTGTACACTGTCTTCTTTCACATTCGGAATAAAGCTCCAAACTTCATCTGAAGTATGGGAAAGGATAGGTGCAACAAGTTTCGTAAGAGCAATCAGGCTTTCATAAAGAACAGTTTGAATAGCACGGCGTTCTGCATTATCTTTTGCTTCAATGTAGAGGACATCTTTTGCAAAATCAAGATAGAATGCACTAAGGTCCAATGTACAGAAATTGTTGACAGCATGGTAGATGCTGGCAAATTCATAGCGGTCATAAGACTCGCGTACATTCTTGATCAGTTTATTCAGCTTAACCAGCATAAACTGGTCAACTTCTCGCAGGTTTTCAAATGAAACCGAGTCTGTTGCCGGGTTAAAATCATCCAGATTTCCAAGCAAGAAGCGGAATGTATTACGGATCTTTCTATACACTTCTGCAACCTGCTTCAGAATTGCATCAGAAACGCGGACATCTGCCTGATAATCAACTGACGCAACCCATAAACGAAGAATATCTGCACCAAGCTGGTTCATAACTTTTGCCGGAACAACTACGTTACCGATGGATTTACTCATTTTTCTGCCTTCGCCGTCAAGTGTGAATCCGTGGCTCAGTACACCTTTATAAGGTGCTTTACCTGTTACAGCTACTGCAGTAGAAAGTGAAGAATTAAACCAGCCTCGATATTGGTCAGAACCCTCAAGGTATAAATCTGCAGGTCGCTGTAAATCGTCACGCTCTAATAGCACTGCCTGGTGTGAGGAACCAGAATCAAACCAAACGTCCATGATGTCCGTTTCTTTTGTAAACTGGCTATTCGGGCTTCCTGGATGTGTAAATCCTTCCGGCAACAATTCTTTCGCATCTCTTTCAAACCAGATGTTTGAACCATGTTCACGGAAAAGATTTGAGACATGTTCAATGGTTTCATCTGTGATAATTTCTTCACCATTTTCCGCATAAAAGACAGGAATTGGCACGCCCCATACACGCTGGCGGGAAATACACCAATCACCACGGTCCCTGACCATGTTAAATAGTCTGGTCTCTCCCCATGCAGGATACCAATTTGTTTCCTTAACAGCTTCCAAAAGTTCATTGCGGAAATCTTTAATAGATGCAAACCATTGGGCCGTAGCACGGAATATAACTGGCTTTTTCGTTCTCCAGTCATGCGGATAAGAGTGAGTAATAAAAGTAAGCTTTAATAAAGCCCCAGCTTCCTCAAGTTTTTCAGTAATTGGCTTATTGGCTGCATCATAGAATAAACCTTCAAAGCCAGGAGCTTCACTTGTCATGTTTCCTTTATCATCAACCGGGCATAATACGTCTAACCCGTACTTCATGCCGACATGGAAATCGTCTTCCCCATGGCCAGGAGCAGTATGAACACATCCAGTACCAGCATCAGTTGTTACATGCTCACCCAGCATGACAAGGGAATCACGGCCATAAAGGGGATGCTCGGCAACTACATTCTCAAGGTCGGTCCCTTTTACCGATTGGACAACTTTATAATCTTCCCATTCAAACTCTTTAGCCACAGCAGCCAATAAATCTTCAGCAACCATAAATTTTTGGCCGTTTGCCTCAACTACACTATAGGTAAGGTCCGGATGAACTGAAATTCCGAGGTTTGCCGGAATGGTCCATGGAGTTGTAGTCCAGATGACAATATGAGTATCTTGATCCAAAACATTTTTGCCATCCTTTACTTTAAATGCTACATAGATGGATGGCGAACGCTTATCTTTGTATTCAATTTCAGCTTCAGCCAGAGCTGATTCAGATGACGGAGACCAATAAACAGGCTTTTTGCCTTTATAGATATAGCCTTTTTTCGCCATTTCCCCAAATACTTTAATTTGCTGGGCTTCGTACTCAGGCTTTAGAGTAATGTATGGATTCTCCCAGTCACCGCGGACGCCTAAGCGCTTAAATTGGCCGCGCTGGCTGTCAATCTGCTCATATGCATACTCTTCACAAAGCTTGCGGAACTCCGCAACACTCATTTCTTTACGCTTTACGCCTTTGTTTGTCAAAGCCTGCTCAATTGGCAGACCATGTGTATCCCAGCCAGGAACATATGGAGCATTATAGCCAGTCATCGACTTAGAGCGCACGATGAAATCCTTTAAGATTTTGTTCAGCGCATGGCCGATGTGGATGTCGCCATTTGCATATGGAGGACCATCATGCAGAACAAACATCGGACGGCCATTTGTCCGTTCCTGGACTTTTTCATAAATATTCATCTCTTCCCATTTTGCCTGAATTTCAGGTTCGCGCTTTGGAAGATTGCCGCGCATTGGGAATTCGGTTTTTGGCATTAATAAACTATCTTTGTAATCCATTCCTTTGCCTCCTGTTAATAACTCATTAAATACCATGATAGCCAATGAGAGCAGAGAAAAACCACAGTTAAATACAAAAAAACCTTCTCATCCCAAAAAGGGACGAGAAGGTTATATTCTCCCGCGGTACCACCCTTGTAGATGAAATATGATTAAATTTCATCCGCTCAAAGAATTCTTAACGTGAATGAACCGCCTTGGCCTACTGATGGTTGTACGTTCGGCAAGGAACTCAAGGGTGATTTTCCAGCTTTTGCTTATACCCGGGCTTCCACCATCCCCGGCTCGCTTACAGAGTGAATGTGCCATTCTGTACATAAGCTTTGAAAAGACTGTACTGTCCCTCTCATTGTTGATAAACATCGTATTTTACTTTGTTTTAAAATTATATGCGATATTTCCAGCTTTCGTCAAGCCAGTGATTCTTCTTCTTCTCTTAATGACTTAAGTTCAGTTGAATCCAGCTTATATTCCATTAAATGATCCCAATCATCGTTGTTCAGCATATCAAGCTGTGCTTCAACAAGCATTTTGAAACGTGTCCGGAATACTTTGGACTGCTTCTTTAAATCTTCAATATCAAGTGCGATTTTTCTCGCTTTAGATAGGGATTCGTTCACAATTCTGTCAGCATTCTTTTCAGCTTCTTTAATGATTAGCTTCGCTTCCTTATGGGCATTGCGCTTTACTTCCTCTGCAGCTTCCTGTGCAACCACAATAGATTTATTTAGTGTTTCTTCAATTGTGGTAAAGTGGCCTATGCGTTCGTTCGTATCATTGAGCTTTTCTTCAAGCTCTTTTTTTTCCCTGATCAGAATTTCGTAGTCTTTTATGATCTGGTCGAGGAATTCGTTTACTTCATCTTCGTCATAACCGCGGAATCCTTTGCTGAATTCCTTGTTATGAATATCTAACGGTGTTAATGGCATGTGTGCCACCTCCCAGGTCTGTTGATCTTATGTAAATTGGGTTGAGCCTGCTGGTTCATTTTAATTATAGCAGACTCCGCAGTCTTTTGATTATTTATTCGACAGGTTGTTTCAAAATCCTTCAATTTTATAAAAAATAAATTACTATCTCTGCCTCCCAGCAATAATCCTCCATTTCTCCTTCTTTGTTTTCCCATCTATTTCTATGATTTTGGCACGGCCCTGTCCCCTGACTGAGATGATGTCGCTTTGCTGGCATTCAAATGAGGGGTTTGCTATTTGCGTCCAATTGACTTTGACTAGTCCCTGCTGGATATAGAGCTGGGATTTTTGCCTGGAGATATTGTAGATGGCTGAGATGACTGTGTCCAATCTCAGGGATGAAGAGGTGATGGAGCTTTCTTTCCACACTTCTGCTGATTGGATTGCCTCTGAAAAGGGCTGTTTTTTCAGCGAAACGGAAGCTCTGCCAATCGCCTGCAGCTGCAGGCTGATGTAATCTTCAATTTCCAGTTCTGCAAAAAACTGGATTCTGTCATTTTCAAAAAGGATATCACCAAACTTCCCTCTTTTTAGCCCCAGTGACATTAGACTGCCCAGGACTTGCGGGTGTTCAATGGTTACAAACTTTTTTGGATATTCCAGTTCAAAGAGCCGAATTTGAAAATCATCCTCAGCGCTTTTATAGTAATCCGGAAATATCAGGGCTCTCTTTCTCTCAGCATCTGGAGTTCCGCCAAATAAAGCAAATAAGATTCCGGAATGCTGTCCTATGACGCTTTTAAGGATTTGCTGCTCCCTTGGATCGAGAAAATCAGTTAGCTTTGGTGCATATGTATTTTCCACAAGGTCTTTCCAGTTAAGAACCTGATCAATAAATTCTTTTTCTTCCGGCCGGAAGTGCTGATAAATGGTCATATTTAAGTGAACCTCCATTTTAAGCAAATAAAAAAGGGCCATTTTGATAGCCCTGTTTGTAGTCTTATGAAATCCAATAAAAAAGCTGCTGCAAACCTCCAGTGGCAAATCGCAAAACTAAGATAGCCACAATTGGAGAGATATCAATCATTCCAAGCGGAGGAATAATTTTGCGGAATGGCTCAAGGTACGGTTCACAAATCCTTGCGAGAAACTGTCCAAAAGCTGATTCCCTTGCATTAGGGAACCAGGACAGCAAAATATAAATAATCAGTGCCCACGAGTAATAATAAATTGCAGATGACAATATCCCAAATACTAATTCCATTAAATGCTACCACCTCGTATTTTCTAATTCTTGTTCTTTCATCAGCTGAGAGATGTTTCCTGATACTTCAACATTGTCAGGTGTACATAGAAAAATATCAGTTCCGATCTTTTGAATATCTCCGCCAATGGCATAAACGGTTCCGCTTAGGAAGTCAACAATCCGCTTTGCCTGATCTTTTTCTATTCTCTGCAGATTGACAACAACAGCTCTTCTGTTTTTCAGCTGATCCGCAATATCCTGTGCTTCTGCATATACACGCGGTTCAACAAGAACTACTTTAGAAGATTTCTGCACACTTTGGAGGCTGACGATGTTCTGTTTTTGAACTGGCTGCTGCTGCTTCTGCACCTGCTTCACCGGCTCTCTTTCTTCTTCGATGATTTCCTCTTCCTTATAGTCATATTCATCATCCAGGAAGAAAAATGTTTTAAATTTTGATTTTATACTCATTTTATCAAACCTCCAGACTCTTTTGGCCTACTAAAGCAGTACCAATCCTCACCATTGTGGCACCTTCTTCAATTGCCAGGGAAAAATCATTGGACATGCCCATTGAAAGCTCAGTACAAGGAGCAAAATCAAATTCCAGATCTTTTACCTTTGTTTGCAGGTTCTTAAGCTTCCGGAAACAGGAACGAAGCAATTCCTCGTCTGCTGAAAGAGGAGCCATTGTCATAAGGCCGATAATATTGAGATTTTTATAATCAGCCAGGCATGAAATAAAATCAGCTACCTCTTCAGGATTTATTCCCTGTTTCGACTCTTCGCCTGAGACATTAACCTGAACAAAACAATTTATCTTTCGAACCGCCCGCTTGTCGATTTCCTTTGCGAGGGAAAGCCTGTCCAGTGAATGTATAAAATCGACTTTATCAATTATATTTTTCACTTTACGCGTTTGCAGCGTTCCTATAAAATGCCATGTTGGCTTGTCCTTTAACACATCCCACTTGGCAAGCAGTCCTTCATCCCTGTTTTCACCTAAATGAACAATACCTGCTTCAAGGGCTTCTTGCGCCCTTTCCGCTGAAACGTACTTAGTAACAGCAATGAGGGTAATTTCTTCTGGCTTACGGTTGGCCTTTATGCACGCTTCCTGTATAGCTGACTCAATTTGCTTTAAATTTTCTTCTACTCTCATTTAGCTTCCGACTTCCTCCTTCCAGCCAATAAAGCTCATCATTCTGCCTGTCTTTCCCCTATCCCTTCTGTGGGAGAAAAAATAGTTTTCATGACAGCTTGTGCAATAATCAGTAATCATGATATTTTCATGAGGAATCCCTTCATTTATCAGAATTGTCCGGTTTAGTTCTTTCAAATCAAGCTGGAATTGATTGTCACTAATCTGATTATATGGCTTTATATCGACATCTTCTAGTATTTTTTGCGCTTTTGAAATAACACGATCATCAACTATATAACAATTTCCGCAAATGGAAGGGCCAATCACGGCTTGGACCTCACTTAAGTCTATCCCTTCTTTGGCAAATAGCTCGGCCATCTTCCTGCCAATCCCTCCGAAAGTACCTTTCCAGCCTGCATGTGCCATACCTATGGCTCCTGTCTTTTCATGCAAAAAGTATATCGGCACACAATCAGCATAACAGAGGGTCAGCATGACCCCTTTAGAATAAGTGAAAAAGCCGTCAGTACCAGAAAAGGAATCCTCGTAAATAAGTGCACCTATCCCTTTATCATTTCTGGTAACTTTTTTTATATTTATTTCATGAGTTTGTTCAGCACCAACCCACTTTTCATGAGAAAATCCAAGCAAGTCAGCCACATGCTGCCGATTTCGGCTGACTGCTTCATAGCTGTCATTCACATGCAATCCTACATTAAGCGTTTTGTATTCATTACGGCTGCATCCTCCATTTTTAGTTGTAAAACCGGCCGTAATATTAGGAAAACGATCCGCCCACTCTTTTATGACAAAATACTCTTCCGTTTTTAAAGAAAATGGTTCCATGCTATTAACTCCATCATATTTTTCTATAGTTTACCACAAGGCAGGCAGTGATGACACCATTAACAACTCTTATGCTTCCCCCTCAATATATTTTGGCTCAATCGCATCCTGATAGCGGACCAGTATGACATCTTCACCAATTTTCAGAATATTTTTCCACGGTATGACAATATCAGCATCTCTCCCAAAAAAGCCTAACACTTTCCCAGCTCCTCCGATAATGACGGCTTCAATTTTCCCTGTATTTATATTAATATCTATATCCCCAATATTTCCAAGCTTTTTGCCGTCAGCTACATTTACAACATCCTTCATTTGAAATTCAGATATTTTCACCATCGACACTTCACTCCCAATTTATGTTCTTATTCAATATATGTTTGCCCCTATAGGAAAAATGTTTGGTAAATATAAAAAGCAGCCAAATTGGCTGCTAGCTTTGAATATTTTTATTCATTTGTTTGATTGCCGCTTTTTCAAGCCGTGAAACTTGAGCCTGGGAAATGCCGATTTCCTCGGCCACTTCCATTTGAGTTTTGCCCTGGAAGAAGCGTTTTCTAAGAATCAGTTTTTCCCGTTCATTCAGTCTTCTCATTCCTTCTTTTAGCGCTATCTCTTCAATCCATTGAATATCTTTGTTCCGTTCATCGCTCAGCTGATCCATCACATAGATCGGATCCCCGCCATCATTATAAATCGGTTCAAATAAGGAGACAGGATCCTGAATTGCATCTAATGCAAAAACGATTTCTTCATGAGGCACATCCAGCTCTTTTGCTATTTCTTCTGCTGTAGGCTCTCTGGATGTTTTACTCATTAAGCGTTCTCTAACTTGCAGTGCTTTATAAGCAATGTCCCTTAATGAACGTGATACGCGGATCGGGTTATTATCACGCAGATACCTGCGTATTTCCCCAATGATCATCGGAACTGCATAGGTGGAAAACTTAACGTTTTGACTTAGATCAAAATTATCAATAGATTTCATTAGACCGATACAGCCGACCTGGAAAAGGTCATCAACAAATTCGCCTCTGTTATTAAAACGCTGAATCACACTTAATACGAGACGCAAATTGCCGTTGACGAGTTTTTCCCGTGCGGTTATATCCCCCTTATGCATTTGCTTGAAGAGCTCTCTCATTTCTTCGTTTTTTAAAACTGGAAGCTTTGAAGTATCAACACCGCAAATTTCTACTTTATTTCGAGTCAATCCATTTCCCTCCTCACAGGAGCTGCTGTACAAAAAACAGTATCTCCTTGGAAAGGAAAAATATGCACCGGCTAATCCGGCTGCCGGATGGGGAAACGGTCAAAGCATCATAAACACTAGGTTTTCTCCTTGCAAAATTTTGTAAAAAAATATTCCTGTTTAAATTTCTAAACCATCTTATTAAATTCTTTTTTTAGTCTTTTTATTATTCGTTTTTCCAGACGTGAAATGTAGGACTGGGAAATACCAAGCATATCTGCCACGTCCTTCTGAGTTTTTTCTTCACCCGATCCGAGGCCAAATCTAAGTTCCATTATCTGTTTTTCCCGATCTGAAAGCTGATGCAATGCCTTTAACAGCAGCTTTTTATCAACATTTGCTTCGAGATCTTTGGTGATAATGTCATCCTCGGTGCCAAGCACATCGGATAGAAGCAGTTCATTGCCATCCCAATCGATATTTAGGGGTTCATCAAAGGAAACTTCAGAACGGATTTTATTGTTCCTTCTTAAATACATTAGAATTTCATTCTCAATACAGCGGGATGCATATGTAGCCAGCTTGATTTTTTTCTCTGGATTAAACGTATTTACAGCTTTAATAAGCCCAATGGTTCCAATGCTAATTAAGTCCTCTATATTGATGCCTGTATTTTCAAACTTCCTGGCGATATATACAACAAGACGCAGATTTCTTTCAATTAAAATGGACCTTGCAGCTTTATCTCCTTTCGGAAGCTTGATCAGGAGCATTTCTTCTTCTTCCTTACTAAGTGGAGGAGGTAGTGCTTCGCTGCCGCCTATATAATATACTTCATCTGTTTTAATCCCCAGCTTAATCAATAATTTATACCAATAGTAGGATAAGCGAAGTTTTAACTTTTTCATGATTTGTCCTCCTTCTAAATTATGTTTTTGCAGAGTATAGTATATTAACTTACTTTTGCATCCTGCTTCATTGTACTTTTACCTGTAAGCATCTTAGGGTGAACGATGCACTGAAACGCATCGTCGGCAGAAAGCTGCTGCATGGAAAAGGAAACTAATCCACGCTCCGCTTCTATTATTTCATTCTCTTTTTCAAGGAGAATGCGGTCAGGCTTGAATCCTATAATCAACTGGTGTTCTTGTCCAACAACCTTACATGGAATAACCCTCATTTTATGCTCCCAATCCCCGCCAATTGAATCACTGCCCATGATGATATCTTCCGGGTTCCCTGCCATTTTAATAATTTCAGGCGGGAACTCGTCAAGCCTGTCTTTAATGGATATAAACATCACCGGCATTTTCGAAATGGGATCGTATAACTGGTTGCCGCTGTCAATCAGGCCTTTGAAACGGAATTCTGTTTCATTAATGACAACACGCACCATAATTAATGAGTCATACTGAATTTTTGTCATCTCAATTCCTTCAACGTTTCTCTTTGAGAAATGCCAGGCAAGAGGAAACCCAAGAATTACAAACAGCCAGCTGATTGGATCACCAAAGCCTTTAACACTGGCCAGCATGACGGATGAAGAAAGCTGAAAATCAAAATTAATAAAATAATGAATGCCTATTAAGGAGCCTCCAACTAAAAAAGTAGCAAAATAAAAAGTCATGAGCCCTTTTACAAAGTAGCGCAAACGCTTAAAGCCAAAAACAGCCAATACCATTGCAACCGAGAATAATAATTTAGTGACCGGATGACCTGAATATTCATTAAATGGTGTAAATACTAATAAAATGATGATCGATCCTATTAAGCCGCCTGCAAAAATCCTCCAAAGCCTGATTTCTCTTTTTAGTATTATGGCTGTTAAATAAAGGAGAAGGCTGTCAAACATAAAATTTAACGCCCAGATAATATCCAAATAGACCGTCAATTATCTTCCCCCTTAGTAAAGTGCAAGCGCCTTGCCCACCACCGACAAGTGTCCTCGAGGGGGGGAGGCTCTGGAGCTAGACAGTTATCAAAGTTTAATATACTTTTTGCTTCCTCTTCAAAATCAGCACTGATAGATTGAATTTAGCGGTCAAATTCTCTCATATATTTAAAGTGCTATGATTCTGTTAGAAAAAAGTATAGCGCATTTCAGTAAAGGAAGTGTGTCGCTTTCTGTATGCAAAATGATAGAAATTTTCCCTATTCCCAACGGATTTTGTCATTATTTTTCTATTTATTGCTCCTTCATTTTTTCGCTGGGTGTGATTTATATCACATTTTTTGTTTTCAATATCAACTATAATGACAGTGAAAATAATAAGAAGGAGTTTTGCTGATATGCTAGACACAAAAACAATTGAAATTATTAAAAGTACTGTACCTGTACTTGAAAAACATGGGGAAGATATTACGAAAACCTTTTATAAGTTAATGTTCTCAAATCACCCTGAACTGCTGAACATCTTTAATCATGCTAATCAGAAGCAGGGCCGTCAGCAAAAAGCACTGGCAAACTCAGTATATGCTGCTGCAAAATATATCGATAACCTGGAAGCTATTCTCCCGGTTGTCACACAAATCGCTCATAAGCACCGATCTTTAGGCATTAAGCCTGAACATTATCCGATTGTTGGAGAGCACTTAATTCTTGCTATCAAGGAAGTACTAAAAGAGGCTGCTACTGAAGAAATTATTAATGCATGGATTAAAGCATATGGTGTGATTGCGGATGCATTCATCGGATTAGAAAAGAGCCTTTATGAGGATGCCGCTGAAAAGCCAGGAGGCTGGGATGACTTCAGAACATTCACTGTTGCAAAAAAGGT
Source organism: Cytobacillus sp. NJ13 (assembly GCA_030348385.1). Lineage (NCBI taxonomy): Bacteria > Bacillati > Bacillota > Bacilli > Caryophanales > Bacillaceae > Cytobacillus > Cytobacillus sp. NJ13. Next base: position 1,820,713 of record JAUCFP010000006.1, read on the forward strand.
GAAAGAAAGTGATGTAATTACTTCCTTCTATTTTACCCCTGATGATGGAGGAAATATTTCCAGCTTTCTTCCAGGCCAGTACATTAGTGTGAAATTAACAATTCCAGGAGAAGAATACACACATATCCGCCAATATAGCCTATCCGACTCTCCGGAAAAATCTTATTACCGAATTTCTGTAAAGAAAGAAGAAGGTAATTCTGAAAAGCCGGACGGAAAGGTTTCCAGCTATCTTCACAATGACCTGAAAGAAGGCGACCGAATAGAGATCAGTGCTCCTGCTGGAGAATTTGTTCTGGATAAAATGGATCATCCAGTCGTTCTGCTTAGCGGCGGGGTAGGCATTACACCAATGCACTGCATGCTGTGTCATCTTGATGCAACAGGAGTAAAGCATGAAACTATTTTTGTTCATGCTGCACTCAACGGAAATGTACATGCATTTTCAGAGGAAGTACAGGAAATTGAAAAAAGGAATCCATTGGTAAAAACATATTTCTGCTATGAAAGTCCAACAGAAAAAGATAAGGCTGAAAAAACCTTCAGCAAAGAAGGCTATATTACTTCAGACTGGTTAAACACAATAGTGCCTAATAAAGATAGTATAGTTTATATGTGCGGGCCAGTTCCTTTTATGCAGGCAATGTACGAGGCATTGCTTGAGGCAGGCTTCCAGAAGGAAAATATCCGCTACGAATTCTTTGGGCCTGCTATGCAATTAAAGGAAACTCAGGCTGTATAAATATAAATAAGCATGGCTCATATTTCTGAGCCATGCTTATTTATATAATAACCTTCATAATAATTGATAAAACCCCTGGAATCGAGTTGATTCCAGGGGTTTTATCAATCAAATATTATCTTCTGCGATTACGGTTGCGGAGGAACGTCGGGATATCCAAAGTTTCTTCCGGCTGTTGAGATTGGCTGCTTCTTACAGGTTCTTGGGGAGCTTCCTCTCTCTTTGGTTCACGCTTCATAGACGTTCCCATGCCTGGAGAAGATTTAGGCTGTCCGAATGTTGGCCTCATTGGTTTAGGCTGGATCACTTCTTCATTAAATCCAGTTGCAATGACCGTTACAACAATTTCATCTTTAAGGTTTTCATTAATAACGGAACCGAAGATCATATTCACGTCCTGATCGGAAGCAGAAGCAACAATGTCAGCTGCTTCCTGTACTTCATACAGGCTTAGATTAGAACCGCCAGTGATATTCATTAAGACGCCTTGTGCACCATCAATTGATGTTTCAAGCAAAGGTGATGAAATCGCCTTTTTCGCCGCTTCTGCTGCACGGTTTTCTCCTGCAGCGACACCAATACCCATTAGTGCAGAACCTTTATTAGACATGATTGTCTTCACATCTGCAAAGTCGAGGTTAATTAATCCCGGAACAGCAATCAAGTCGGAAATACCCTGAACACCCTGGCGCAGAACATTATCCGCTTCACGGAATGCTTCAAGCATTGGAGTGCTTTTATCAACGATTTCCAATAGCCTGTCATTAGGAATGACGATCAGCGTATCAACCGCTTCCTTCATAGCAGCAATACCACCGGCTGCCTGAGTGGAACGCTTGCGGCCTTCAAAAGTGAATGGGCGCGTAACAACACCAACAGTCAGAGCTCCTAAATCTCGTGCAATCTGGGCGATGACTGGAGCCGCCCCTGTTCCAGTCCCTCCTCCCATTCCAGCTGTGACGAATACCATATCCGCACCTTTCAATGCTTCTTCTACCTGCTCTTTACTTTCTTCTGCAGCTTTTTTACCTACCTCAGGGTTGGCACCTGCTCCAAGTCCCCTTGTAAGTTTTCCTCCGATTTGCATTTTCACTTCTGCTTTTGATAAATTCAGCGCCTGAGCATCCGTGTTAACAGCAATAAACTCAACGCCTTGAACACCATGCTCAATCATTCTGTTTACTGCATTGTTACCGCCGCCTCCAACGCCGATGACTTTTATAGTTGCTAATGAATCCAAATTTGTATCAAATTCCAACATGACTAATCCTCCTAATTCGTCGATATTCCTAAGAACACCTTTTTTGATTCGCTTTTTATACGCACTCCCAAAATGGCTTTTCAGTGCTTTTTTCTATCCGCCGAATGGCTTTTGATTCCGTTTCCCTAACCCTTGCGAATCAAATCAAGTTATTCGAAAAAGTATCCGAGGAACTTTTTAACTCTTGATGTGATTTTTTCTTCCGGCTGTTTTTCCGGCTTTGTTTTCGGTTGCGGTTGCGGTTTTTGCACTCGTTTTTCTTTTGCTTCAGGGACCGTCACTGGCTGTTCCATTTTTCTGCCCTGTATTTTAGCATTTTTATACGCGAACTTAATCAATCCAACAGCAGTCGTATACTGCGGTTCCCTCACGCCAATATAATCAGGGATGGCGATGCGGACTCTATTTTGGAAAACATCCTGTGCCAGTTCAAGGATTCCCTGTGTATTCGCTACGCCTCCAGATAATACATAGCCCCCTGGAAGATCTTTTGCTCCAAGACGTTTCACTTCGTGCTGGATAAGATCAAAAATCTCTTCCATCCGAGCTTCTATAATATCCGATATTTCCAGCTGATTAAATTGCTGATGCTGATCGCTTCCGATGATGGGAACGCTGAATACCTCATCTTCAGATGCATGGTCATAGAACGCATAGCCATACTTTGTTTTGATTTTTTCTGCATCTTCTGTAGATGTGCGGAGTCCGATAGATAAGTCTTTTGTGATATGGTCTCCCCCTACAGGCAGAACACTGGCTGCCTTTAAAGATCCATTTTCAAATATGGCAATGGTTGTGGAGCCGCCGCCAATATCAACAAGTGCAACTCCTAGACTTTTCTCATCCTTTGATAAAGCGAATGCACCTGCTGCCAGTGGCTGAAGTGTAATATCCATGATTTCAAGGCCAGCGCGTTCAACACAGCGCAGGGTGTTATGTAAAATCGTTTTCGATCCTGTAATAATGGTCCCTTCCATTTCCAGCCGCACACCAATCATTCCGCGGGGATCACTGATCTCGTCCAATCCGTCAACGATAAACTGTTTTGGGATGACATCAATGATGTCTCTTTCCGGCGGGATTGATACAACTTGTGCCGCGTCTATGACTCTAGCAACATCTTCGTCTGTAATTTCCCTATTTTCACTCGAGACTGCAACAACACCATGGGATGGCTGAAGCATAACATGATTGCCGGTAATTCCTACAATCACATTTTTAATCTCCATTCCTATCATTCTCTCAGCCTGTTCGATTGCCTTTTTAATAGAATGAACGGTTTCGTCTATATCAACAATGGACCCCTTGCGTAACCCTTCTGACTGTACATTGCCAACACCAATAATATTTAAAGAGTCATTGACCATTTCCCCAATGATTACTTTTACACTGGATGTACCGATGTCAAGACTAACATATATTTCATTGCTGTTCATTCTCTGGCACCTCCTTTTTTTTGCAATTACGATTATTGAACAACAATCATTTTTTGCTGTTGTCTGATTTAATAAGTTAGTTTATCTATAAAATTATTCGTCAAAACTAATATTTTCCCTTTTTTAAATATCATTTTTTTCTGTTTTTTCTCTGTTTTGGGACCATTTTGCGATTAAAATTCTTCTGATGACCGCAATATTTTGGAATAGCCTGACCCCAAAAGCAAATACTGCTGCTAAGTACAAGTCTACACCAAGATGGACACCCAGAAAAGCTAAACTTGCTGCCAGCAGGATGTTAAAAAAGAAACCGGAAACGAAAACTTTTTCATCATAAATATTTTGAAGCTGCGCCCTGATTCCACCGAATAGAGTATCCAATGCAGCAAGAACAGCAATGGAAAGATAATTCGAGTATTCATCCGGCACTTTTATATCTGTCATAAGTCCAAGTATCACACCTATGATCAATCCTAAAACGGGAAGCCACACTATGATTTGCCTCCTTCGTCAGGTTTCATAGGCTCCATATATCTGATTCTCAATGCCTCGTCATATGCAGGAATCGTGATCGGCTCTGCAGACTTTTCCACCTTAACCCGCAGATTGTCGATGAAAAATTCTTCGGCAGAATTTGATACCTGCATGCGATTAAAAAGCTTCTCGGCAGATTGGGCATTTTCAGTTATTACTTTTACTTCAATAGGCAGGCGATTTAAGGCATATCCGTCTATCATGGTCTCTCTGTTGATATCCCTTATGACAGTAGTGTTGATGATCCTTCTGCCTCCAATGGAAATGTGCTGGGCATCATACATATTTAACTCATTGACAAGCCGCTTGAGCAAATCCGGGGAAACAGAATCAGCCTGCTTGCCCAGAAGAAGCTCCTCATGTACCGGTTCAATGCTTATGATTATGCCTGGACCCGTCACTTCACTTAATCCGGCTTCCATTTTTAATTCCTCCAGCGTATTGCGAAGCACTTGCTCTTTGCTTTGTTTGCGCTTTGTTTCATATTGGGCAATTTTTTCTTCATTTGAACTGATTTCACGCAAAAGTTTTAATTGCAGTTCCTTTTCTTTAAGGATATCAGCTCTAAGCTGCCAGGTATCCCTTGTATCACGGACAACCGGTTCCTTAACTGTTTGAAACTGTATGGCAATCATAAAGCCAATTACAACTGTTATAAAGGTAAAGCTGAATTTCTTTTTGCTGTCCACTTTAATTCCACCTTGCTTTCCCGAATAAATAATTCTGTGGACAAATTTTACTACTTAGTAATGCTGGTTTGACTTTACGAACCCAGTAATGGTTCCATGATGATTTCGCCCTTTTTCTCTAATGTGAATTGGATGTTTTCATCTACCAATGTGTCTTTTACTCCGCCTGTCAGGTTCAAAGCAGAGGAAAGCACATCGGCATCGCCAATGGCAGTTATGACAAAAGGGGCAGGATGCTGGTAGCCGTCAACTTCTATTACAGGTCCATTGCAAACAATATAAGAACTGTGTGATAGTCTTTGGCCATTTATGGCAACTGCGGAAGCACCGGAAATATAGAGTTCATTAATCACCTTAAAGACATGGTGTTCATGGACGATATAATTGTTAATATTATCTTCATCCGGATTGTAGTCACCATCTGACAGAGTTACTTCCACTCCAGAGCCCTTTACTTTTACTTTGCCAAGATGCATCCTGTACTTCTCAGCATCCTCGGCAAGATTAAAATAAACCTGGGCTTCCTGTGAAAGCTCTTTTTCAATGTCAAGAACATTTTCCTGTTTAGTATTTAATTCTTTTTGAAGAGCCCTGTTTTTTTCCTCCAGTTCAACAAGCTGATTACGAAGTTCCAAATCTCTTTCCCACTGTTTTCCGCTTAATGCCGGCTTTTCTTCTTCTCCCTGTGTAAGGTGATAGGAAAATGCCATCATGTAACCCAGTACGAGAAACACCAGGGAGAATATTACATGATTACCCTTCACCTTCATTTTCTTTTTCAACTTCTTCAGCTCCCTCTGTTTCATAAGCTTTAAAATATGAGCCTACTTCCAAGTCGATGATTCCTTTTTTCTCGGGATCCAGCTGGCTTATGATAGAAGGGTAGTGTGCCATTTTTTCTGAAAAACTTCTTAAAGTAGCACTGACTTCAAAACCATCATTCATATACAAAGTAATATGGTTGGAATCTGTCTTTTTAGGAGAATGATGGATTTCGGAAATCGAATTTAGCACCTCTTCAGGCAGTGATTCAAGCTCCCCAATCATCATATCAAGGATGTCACCCTCAGAAAAGTCATTGAGGATAGGAGCGTTGACAGGGATCTCCGCAACTTCTTCATCCTTTAATATGCTCCCATTCTCCATTACAGGAAGGTAGTGCTTCTCTTTCGCTATGTAGGCAATGCGTTTCAGTTCATCTACATGTATATTAATTGTGCCTGGCAGCTGAACTTTAACAGTTGAAGATTTTATTTCAGGCAGTTCTTTAAGCTTACCCTCAATGCCCTCTTCGTCAACCTTCCAAATATTTGTTTTTTCAGTAACACCGCTGATTTGAATAATTTCTTCTTTATCATAGATTGAATTGCCGGATACCTTGATTTGTTTAATATGGCTTAAGGGCGATTGAAAGTAAATAACTAAAACAATCAGCGAGAAAAAAAGCAGCAGCAAAAAAATCAGTCTTCTGTTCGCTTTCTTTTTTCTTTGCTGTTTAAGCTTCGGTATTCGATCCTCTAGCGAGACAACCTTACTTTTCTCCACTTTTTATCACCCCATTAAGAAAAGCGCAAGGACAATAATTTAAAACAATCAAGCAGCTTGTCCAGCACAATTTATGCAATTACTAAATTAGGGAAGAGAACGGCATGTGAGCCATGCCGTTTTTACTACATCTACTGTTATCTAATAAATTATTATATCACAATAAATGGTATCCGTAAGGTATTATTCCCCGTTACTTTCGACCGATTATTTCCACTTCTGTCTCCATTTTTACTCCATACAAATCAAAGATTGTATCCTTAATGTGCTGAATTAATGCAAGTACATCTTCCGCTTTGGCATCTCCTGCATTTACGATGAAATTCCCATGCATATTGGAAATTTGCGCACCGCCGATGGTATGGCCTTTCATGCCGGCTTTTTCTATCAGCTGGCCAGCATATTCAGGAAGCGGGTTACGGAAAATACTGCCTGCACATGGGAAGTTCCAGGGCTGGGTTTCCTTCCTGTAATCCTTATTCTTTTGCATTGCAGAGGAAATTTTTTCCCTGTCGCCCTCTGTAAGCCGGAAAACGGCCTCAAGAACAATCCCTGGACGTTTCGTTTGAAGGACGGATGTTCTATATGAAAATTCCATTTCTTCGTTCGTGAGCCATTCCATCTTCCCATCCTCAAAAAGAACATGTGCTTTGGTCAGGATTTGTGAAATATCTGAACCGTGAGCGCCAGCGTTCATATAAACTGCTCCGCCTACAGACCCGGGAATCCCGCTGGCAAATTCGAGACCTGACAAGCCTTTTTTGCTGATAATTGTAGAGAGGGCAACCACTGAATAACCGCCGCCTGCTTTTAGCTCCGTTTCATTAAGATCCAGGTGATCCATGCCGCGGCCTAATTTAATAACCACACCTTCTATGCCTCCATCAGATACGAGCAAATTAGATCCTCTTCCAATTGCTCTCCATTTCAGTTCATAGCGACGGATCAATTCCATCGCTTTTGCCAGGTTTTCTATGGAAGAAGGCTCAATAAACAAATCGGCGGGTCCGCCAATTTTCATTGTTGTATGATTAGCCATCGGCTCATTTTCTTTAACTGTCCCGATGTTTAATTCTCTAAGCTTGCTGATAAATTCGTCCATATTTACCTCCCTTTCTATTGATTTCAACCTAAATTTATTTATTCTATGCGAATTTACTATTCAAGGCTACTTCCCATTATTTGAAACCAATTGAGCCATTAATGTGTAAAGCCTATTTGATGCATCACGAATTCCAAGTTTTTTCGAAGCTTCCTTCATGTTACTCATCTTATCTTTATCGAGGATGATTCGGTCAATGCTGTCAATAAGCTTTTTGCCTGTTAACTCTTTTTCAAGCAATAGTTCTGCAGCACCATGGTCGCTTAGCGCTCTTGCATTTTTCTCCTGGTGGTTGTTTGTAACATATGGGCTTGGGATTAAAATGCTCGGAATTCCTAAAGAGGTGATCTCTGCCAAAGTGGTGGCTCCCGCACGTGAGACGACGAGGTCTGCTCCGGCCAGCACTTCTGGCATATTGTGAATAAATGGTTTAATCATTACATTTTCAGGGCTTCCGACCAGTTCTATTTCTTTTTGTACATCCTCATAATGGACGTCCCCTGTGATATATAGCACCTGATAAGGCTTTTCACCCAGCTCAGCCAGAGTTTTTAGAACTGCATCATTAATTGGCCTTGCCCCTCTGCTGCCTCCAAAAATTAACACAGCAGGGACACCTGTTTTTAATCCTGCTGATAGTCTTCCCCTGATCCCATCCTGTCCCAGAACCTCTGAAGCACGCGGATTCCCTGTCATGACTGTTTTAGTTTCCGGAAAAAAAGCCTTTGCTTCCTCAAAACAGACTGCGATTTTATCAACATATCTGCTTAAAAACTTATTGGTTAATCCCGGGACGCTGTTTTGCTCATGGATAATGGTTGGGATGCCAAGCTTTGAAGCGGCATATACAACAGGACCACAAACATATCCCCCGGTGCCGATTACCACATCCGCATTAAATTCCTTAAGCATCTTTTTACTTTCACGAACGCCTTTCAGGAACCTTAGAACAGTTTTAACATTTTCCAAAGAAATTTTTCTTTTAAAACCAGTTATATGTATTGATTTAAAAGGGATATTTTCACGATTGACAATCGTATTTTCAAGCCCTTTTTCAGTTCCAATATATAGAAATTCGGCATCTTTATGTTCTTTCTGAATTTGTCTTATAAGCGCAAGCGCCGGATATATATGCCCGCCAGTTCCGCCGCCGCTAACAGCAATTTTCATTCTTTCACCTCAAAAAAAAATCTTATTATCAAAGAAAGCTTATTTTTTCTGCCATTGATCAAATATAAAGCTTTCAGATTTAGTGAACGTCATCCAGCTTGCGAGCGGAAAACACTCCCTCTTTTTTCCCTATTCTACTATATTCAAAACAAATAGATAGGAACGTACATCATAATGTTAAAGAAATGTAATAATGTGCAAAATTGCAAAGAAGTTTGATAATTCTCGATGCTGGATATATTGGTTCTTCCAAAAAAGAAACCCTGCTTCACAGGGTTTCCAAAATGCATGTTATAAAATGCGCTAATACCTTGCATATCTGCTTATATTAAGCAGAACCCCTATAGCCATGAGCATCAGTGTCAATGACGATCCCCCGTAGCTAAGAAACGGAAGTGTGATGCCAGTAACAGGCATCAGTCCTGTTACAACCCCGATATTAATCATTACCTGAATAGCGACCATTGCTATGATCCCAACAGCCAAGAAACTCCCATATAAATCAGGAGCGCCAAGCGCTATGCGGATGCCGCGCCATAAAAGAAGTGCAAATAATAAAATGACAAAAGATCCGCCTATAAATCCCAGTTCCTCAGCTAAAATGGCAAAAATAAAATCTGTCTGCGGCTCAGGAAGATAAAAAAACTTTTGTCTGCTCTGTCCCAGACCAAGGCCAAACAATCCTCCGGGCCCTATTGCATATAAGGACTGGATAATCTGGAATCCGCTGCCCAGAGGATCTTCCCATGGGTCTAGAAATGAAGTAATCCGCTTTATCCTGTATGGGGCTGACAGAACAAGTGCCACAAATCCGGCCAAGCCTGCAGCGCCAAACCAGACAAAGTGGCTAATCCTCGCTCCTGCGATAAAAATCATGACAACACAAGTACCCACCATTACAGTTCCAGTGCCCAAATCAGGCTGCAGCATTATTAATCCAAATGCTAAAAATACAAGCCCTAAAGATGGAACAAGACCTTTTCTGAAAGAGGTAATCAGCTTTTGTTTTTCGGAGAGGAATTTTGCCATAAATACAATCATGGCAAGCTTCATAAACTCCGAAGGCTGAATAGAAAATGCTCCAACGCCAATCCAGCTCCGCGAGCCATTTCGCACATTGCCGATACCTGGAATCAGCACCAGGAGCAAAAGCACAAAACAGACAATAATTAAGACCTTTGCCCAAGTTCTCCAGGTCCAATAATCCACATTCATGATAAAAAACATCGCAATAATTCCAACTCCGGCAAAAAGCATTTGCCTTTTCGCAAAAAAGAAAGAATCATCAAATTTATAATCTGCCCAAATTGCACTTGCACTATATACCATAGTCAATCCTACAGCAAGCAGCATAAAAGTGACGATCATTAATATAAAATCGGGAGTGGTTTTTTTGGTCGGCAACGAAAACACCTCGAATGCAAGTTTTAGGGCTATCAAGGAACCTTTTTCCTGCCGTAAATAAACTTACCTGTGTTTCGGCAGTCTTAATACGTTCCTTATTAAAGCTCTAAATGTCACGCGAAGCAGATGTATGCCTTTGCTGTCGTTTCCATAGTCCCGCAGACAAGCCCTTAATTAAGCTTATGCACCGCATCTATAAACATGTCTCCCCGAACCTCAAAAGTTTTATATTGGTCCCAGCTTGCACAAGCAGGAGAAAGCAGAATCACATCTCCTGGCTCTGAAAGCTTAAAGGCAGCAGGTACGGCTTTTTCCACATTATCGACACGCTCAATTGTTTTTATTCCCGCTTCCAATGCTGCATTTTCAATCTTTTCAGCTGTTTGCCCAAAGGTTACAAGAGCTTTTACCTTTTTTAGAGATGGGATGAGTTCATCAAAGCCATTTCCGCGGTCAAGACCGCCTGCAAGAAGAATCACAGGCTGATCAAATGCTGATACTGCATTCTTCGTTGCTAAAATGTTCGTTGCTTTAGAATCATTATAAAATTTCCTGCTCTGGTATTCACCAACATACTGCAGACGGTGCTTTACTCCTGTAAACGAACTTAGAACCTGGCTGATGGCTTCATTCCCGACACCGGTCAGTTTGGCAGCAGCCACTGAGGATAGGATATTCTCAAGATTGTGCTCTCCTGGCAGTGAAACATCCTTTCTTTCCATAACTTGTTCATTGTTAAAATAAATCCATCCATCTTTGACATATGCACCTTCAGACAGCTCTCTGGAAGTTGAAAAAGGAATTATTTTCGCCGCTGACCGTGCAGCGGCTTCCATTACTTTATCTTGATCGGCATTGACTATGAAATAATCCTTTTCAGTCTGATTCATCGTAATATTTGCTTTGGCTGCATGATACTCTTCTCTTGTGCCATGATAATCCAAATGGGCATCATATAAATTTGTTAAAATGGCGATTCTCGGCCTGAAATCCTGAATACCCATCAGCTGAAACGATGAAAGCTCAATCACGATATTATTTTCTTCTGCAGCATCCTGGGCGACCTCTGAAGCTACTGTTCCAATATTTCCTGCTATCAGCGGCATTTTGCTTCCAGCCAGAAGCATTTCAAACACAAGAGTAGTTGTGGTGGTTTTTCCATTTGTACCTGTTATCGCAATAAAAGGAGCTTCAGATACCTGAAAGGCAAGCTCCACTTCTGTAATGACCGGTATGCCCTTTTCAAGTGCTCCTTTTATCATTGGATTATGGTAAGGAATACCCGGATTTTTTACAATCAGCTCGAACCCCTCTTCCAGAAGTTCAATTGGATGGCCCCCGCATATAACCGTAATCCCCTGTTCAAGCAGTCCTTGAGCTTCAGGATTTTCTGCAAGAGGTTTATAATCGTTAACAGTTACAAATGCTCCAAGCTTATGTAAAAGGGAAGCTGCACTCACTCCGCTTTTTGCCAGACCCAGCACTAATATTTTTTTATGTCGATAGCGATTGACTTCTTTCACTTACACCCACACCTCAATATAGATTCCTAAGATTGCAAACAATAGGCCAACGGTCCAGAATGTAACAACAACCCGCCATTCTGACCAGCCCACCAATTCATAATGATGATGGAGCGGGCTCATACGGAAGATCCGCTTCCCGGTGGTCTTAAAAGATGCCACCTGTAAAATAACAGATAAAGTTTCAATAACAAAAACACCGCCGATAATAATCAGGATGATTTCAAGTTTTGTCAGGATGGCTATGGTCGCAATAGCCCCTCCAAGAGCCAGTGATCCTGTGTCTCCCATGAACACCTTTGCAGGGTGGGCATTAAAGACAAGGAAACCCAATACCGCTCCAACTACAGCAACAGAAAAAATGGATACTTCGAATTGGGATTGATTCCAAGCCAGTACTGCAAATGCTCCAAAAGCGATTGCAGCAGTCCCAGAGACAAGACCATCAAGTCCATCTGTCAGATTGACAGCATTCGAGAATCCGACCAGCCAGAAAATAATGAATAAAACATATCCCCAGCCCAAATCAATCGAAATGTCTGTCAGCGGAATATGCACTTCTGTTGAAAAATCATTTTGCTTGAAAACAAAATAAAAAATAACAGATATAATAATCTGGCCCAGCAGCTTTTGTTTTGAAGTCAGGCCTAAGTTTCGCTTTAATACTACTTTAATAAAGTCATCAAGAAAACCGAGGAGTCCAAAGCCCAGTGTAACCAGCAGCAGCAAATATGTTTCTACAGTAGGTTCTGAAAATTTCCCGGTCATAAGCAACGTGGTCACCGTGACGGAAAGAAGAATCATGATTCCGCCCATTGTCGGTGTACCCGTCTTTTTCTGATGGGATTTTGGGCCTTCTTCACGGATGCTTTGCCCGAATTTCAATCTTCTCAGGAAGGGAATAAAAATGGGAGACAGCAAAACAGTAATTAAAAAGCCTGCCAATATTGTGAAAAAAATAACTTGCTCCATCATACTTATCCCCTCCTTCCCTGCTTGGCATTTCCTGCAGCTTCCGCTAATCTTTCAGCCATCACTGCAATATCATATGTTGCTTCGTTTTCTTTAAGACTTTTTTTACCTGAAATAAGGAAATTTGTTGTGTTCATCTTTTCTTCTGATTTGCTTAATTTTTCTATATATAATTTCATGATGTCCTTTAAGCCTTTCGTTAAGTCATTTGTATAAAAAATAGGGAAATGATTCGGGGTATATGCCGGCGTCACGGCATTCTCATGCCAGAGAGCAGCAACAGCCCCTTTTTCAATAGCTTCTTTCAGATTTTCGGCCTCTCCAAAAGGAATATAAATTCCTTTTGGCTGCAGGGCGGAAGAGGACGCAGCGACCGTATGAAATTCCAGCTCATTATCCTTTATCCCTTTTACTGCCGGAAACAGTTCCGCTAAATCCCGATACGTCAAGTACATTTTATCGCTCCTCTATAGCCTCTTTTGCGACAAGGCGGTCATCAAAGTCGAAAACCTGGTTCCCCACCTGCTGATATGTTTCATGGCCCTTGCCAGCTATTAAAATAACGTCTCCTTCACCGGCATTTTTCACCGCGTAATGAATGGCTTCTTTTCGGTCAGCGATTGTTTTATAACTCTCACCTTTCACTCCCTCTTCCATATCCCTGAGGATTTGAATCGGGTCTTCACTTCGCGGGTTATCAGAAGTAAATATAGGGTCTGTGCTGTACTGGCATGCAATTTCAGCCATAAGCGGCCTTTTGGACCTATCTCTGTCCCCCCCGCAGCCAACGATGGCAAAAATGCGTTTCCGGGCAAATTGCTTTACAGTTTCCAAAGCATTTTTTAGGCTGTCCGGTGTATGTGAATAATCAACAATCACAGAAAAATCCTGGCCAGCATCCACGGTTTCAAATCTGCCTGCAACACCTTTTACTTCTTCAGCAGATTTGATGATTTGAGAGATTGATATCCCTGATGCGATACCTGCACCAATACTGGCAAGGACATTATAGATGCTGAATTTGCCTATCATTTTTAGAGAGACTTTATGCTTCCCAAATGGAGAAATTAAGTCAAAATCTGTACCGGCAGCAGTCATCTTAATATTAGTTGCGCGAAGGTCAGCTTCCTGATCGATTCCATAGGAAATGACATGAGCAGCAGTCGATTTTTCATATTCTGCAGAAGCAGGGTCATCTGAATTTAAAATGGCAAACTTCGGCTCTACATGATTATAAGCGCTTCCGAGCTGGGCAAAAAGCAGCCCTTTTGCTCTCCTGTATTCATCCATTGTTTTGTGATAATCCAGATGATCCTGAGTCAGGTTTGTAAATACAGCTATATTAAAATCACAGCCATGAATGCGCCCTTCATCAAGTGCATGCGAAGACACTTCCATTACGGCTGAATCTACACCTGCAACTGCCATTTTTCTAAATGTACTTTGCAGAGTCAAACTTTCAGGAGTGGTATTTTTCACTTCAAAGGTTTCATCGGCAATCTTCGTGTACATCGTGCCTATTAAGCCCGTTTTCCTTCCTGCATCGGCAAGGATCTTCTCTATTAAATGGCTTGTTGTTGTTTTGCCATTAGTGCCTGTTATGCCAATTAAATGAAGCTGCTTGCTCGGCTGTCCATAAAAAGCATCAGCCAGCACGGCCATGGCCCGTTTTGTATTCTTTACCACTATAACCGGGATATCCAAATCCAATTCTTTTTGGGCAATGACAGCTGCTGCACCTTTTTCTGCAGCAGAAGCCGCAAAGTCATGGCCATCAACCGTATACCCCTCAATACAGACAAACAGACTTCCAGGTGTAACTTTCCTGTTATCGTTAACAATCTCTGTGATATCCGGGTTTTCCCCTTTATAAGTCATATAAGGCTGCAAAAATCGCAGCAATTTATGTAATTCCATGTCTACCAATCCTCTCGTGTTAAACAGAACAATCTAATCCTTCTTTAATGCCTCTGGTCATATTCATTTTTAAAATCTCAAACTAACATTCTAAATGATGGCGATATATATTGTACATGATAATTGCTTTTTTAGCTATTTAATATATAGAACCCAAACCCAGAAAGTATGTTGCGGTTTCCTTACAAACAAAAAAATTCAGGCGGCGCAGGATGATGCCGCCCTCAGTTCTATTCTTATTTGTCGTCAAAATACAGCCGGATCGTTGACCCTTCTTTTAGCTTGATGCCAGGCTGAGGCGTTTGCTTGACCACTGTATTTCCTGTGCCGCTCGCATCAATTTTCAGGTTAAGATAGAGCTCACCCAGATCCTTTTTTGTCAGGCCGACCATATCAGGAACTTCTATCATTGGGGAATCCATCCATGTCAGCTCTTTTTCAATTTGATTTTTCCGCGGCTTTACTCCCATGGCCCGCAAGCTGTCCCCCATGATCTCCCCTACAATCGGAGCAGCAACTACGCCGCCAAATTGAATAGTTCCTTTTGGATTATCCACAGCCACATAAACAACAAGCTGCGGATCATCAGCAGGTGCGAATCCTATAAATGATACAATATGGTTATTTTCCAGGTACCGGCCATTTTGCGCTTTTTGTGCAGTCCCAGTTTTACCGCCTACACGGTACCCGTCGACAAATGCCTTTTTTCCTGATCCTTTTGCCACAACTGATTCAAGCGCTTTTCGGATTTCATCTGAAGTTTCTTTTGAGATTATTTTTCTCTTTGCATCAGGTGATTTTTTCATCAATATTTCTCCGGTAGCCGGATTAATAAGCTCTTTGGCTATATAAGGGGTATATAGTGTTCCGCCATTAACGGCAGCCGAAATGGCTGCTGCCTGCTGAATCGGGGTCACGGAAACTCCCTGTCCAAAAGCAGTAGTTGCCTGCTCAACAGGGCCAACCCGATCGAGATTAAAAAGAATTCCCTTCCCTTCGCCCTGCAGGTCGATACCGGTCTTTTCGCCGAACCCAAAGTCGCGGATATATTTAAACAGTTTTTCTTTGCCTAATCTCTCACCCAGCTCTACAAAACCGGGGTTACAGGAATTCTGGACTACTTCCAGATAAGTCTGGCTGCCATGGCCGCCCTTTTTCCAGCATCTTAGTCTTGCACCGCCAACTTCAACAGATCCCGGATCGTGGAAATGATCCTTCTCCAAGTCTACCTTGCCCTCTTCTAATGCAGCTGCCAGAGTGATAATTTTGAATGTGGAACCGGGCTCATATGTACTCCAGATTGGCAGGTTGCGGTTGTAAATTTCCGGGGGTACATTCCTAAAATTCGCAGGGTCAAAATCGGGCCTGCTGGCCATGGCAAGAACTTCTCCGTTATTTGGATTCATGGCAATTGCTATTATTCCATCAGGATTGTATTCAGCCTGAGCAATATCAAGCTCCCTTTCTACTATAGTCTGAATCTTGGAATCAATAGTGAGCTTTAAATCCATTCCATCAACCGGCGGCTTGTAGTCATCCGCCATATCGTTCATCCGTTCACCCTTTGCATTCGCATAAAACTTAACAGATCCTTTTTTTCCTTTTAGTTCTTCATCATAATATAATTCAAGACCCATAAGACCCTGATTATCAATTCCCGAAAACCCTAAAACATGCGAGAGATAATTCCCGAAAGGGTAATGGCGTTTTGAATCTTCTCCAATATATATGCCTTCAATTTCCAGTGCACGGATTTCTTTCGCTTTTTCATGGGAAATTTTTCGGCCTTCAGGGATTTTCACACTTGATGCTCTTTTTGTGATAAGCTGATAAGCTTTTTCTTTTGACATATTCAGCACTGCAGCCAATTTCTCTGCAGCATCAGCAGGATCTTTTATTTGCCTGGGTACAACATAGACAGTTGGGGCACTGACATTCGTAGCCAGCGGAACACCGTTGCGGTCGACGATTTCTCCTCTTTCCGGTTCGAAAGGGATGTCTCTGCTCCAGAGTTCCTTTGCGCCATCTGTAAGCAAATTCCCCAGAAAGAATTGAACATATCCAAGACGCAAATCAATAATAAAAAAAACGAGAATACCAACAAACAACGCTACAGTCAGCCGTTTTCGAACGGTTACATTTGAAACACGCATGTACGGACGAACCTCCTTAGATTATGGCTCGTTCCAATATATGCTTGTACATAAATGAATAGAACGCACTGCCGCTCATCCGGCAGTACGTTCTAATTTAATCCAGCACTGCTTCCTCTTCTTCCTGCTGCTCTTCTGATTCTAGGTTTTCCTCATTATATTTCTCTGCAGGCGGCTCAAGTTCGACGATTAAATAGTCACCTTCCCTGAGTGCAGAACCAGCCTTCAGATTTTGCTTCACCACATATCCGCTTCCTACGGTATTCAGCTTTAAGTCAGCAAGCTTTGCCACCTTCATAACGTCCCTTAGCGACCATCCATTCATATCAGGCACAGTTAACTCGCCTTCCGTCTTTAAGATTACTCGTTCTCCTTCCAGCAAATTGTACATATTTCCAGGGACCTGTCTTTCAACCTTGCTTCCCTTTCCCAGTACAATTGCTTCGAAACCGGACTTTTTCAATTCTGCTTTTGCTTCTTCAACTGTTTTCCCTTCCACTTCAGGTGCTAGTTCAGAGTTTGCCTTTAGTTCCTTTGCCGGCTCGATATTTAAATATTGAAGACTGCTTTTCATAACCGGTGTAAAAATCTTGGCAACCGGCTCAGCACCGTTTGTACTGAGGTCAATATCCGGCTGCTGGACCGCTACATAGATGATCAGTTCAGGATCATCTTTTGGCGCCATGCCTAAAAAGGAGAAGATAAAATTTTCATGTCCCGTTAAATATCCTCCGCCATTTGGGTCAGGGATTTGGGCAGTCCCCGTTTTTCCGGCAACCTCATAGCCCTCAATATTATACCTTTTGTAGCCCGTTCCATTTTCAGAAGACACAACCGTTTCCAGGATATCCCTGGTTTTCTTGGCCGTTTCTGCTGAGATTGGATTTCCCTTCACTTCCGGCTTTGTTTTTTTTAAGACTTGATTTTTATCACCATCAACAATACTGCTGATCACATGAGGCTGCATCATTTTGCCGTCATTTGCAATGGCAGTAGCTGCCTGTACCTGCTGAATCGGCGTAATGGCAGAACCTTGTCCGAATCCGGTCGTTACTTTATCAAGCGGCCACTCGTAAGCTATTTTTCCGCCTGTTTCATTCGGCAGGTCAATTCCAGTTGGATTTTCAAATCCAAACTTTGTTATATATTCCCTGTATTTTTCATAACCAAGCTTCTCTTTAACTATTTTCGCGAAAGCCACGTTCGACGAACGCTGAACACCTTCAAGGTAAGTAATGGACCCCCAGCCCCGTCCCTGGTTATGGTCGCGTATAGCAGGTGAGTTTTCTGTTACTTTATAACTCCCTGATTTAAACCATTCATTCGGATCAAATTTCCCCTCCTCAATGGCTGCGGCCAAGGTAAAGATCTTCATAGTGGAGCCGGGCTCAAATGAGTTTTCGATCACTTCATTATGCCATGTCTCTTCAATGCCTTCCTTTGTTTTCGGATGAAAGGATGGCCTCTGTCCCATTGCCAAAATCTCACCCGTTTTGGCATCCGCAACTACAGCAACCATCTTTTTCGGCTTATACTTTTCATCTACTTTATTCATGGAATCTTCGAGGAAAGTCTGTATCTTTTTGTCGATTGTCAAATACACATCTTTACCATTTTGAGCCGGCTGGATTTTTTGATCTCCATTTGGGAGGAGATAGCCCCATATATCGCTTTCGTAGCTGAACTTTCCATCTTTTCCTGTGAGCACATCATTCAAACTCTGTTCAAGGCCCAGCATCCCTACTGTATCGGTTTTATTCGTCTTCGATTTTTTCTTTTCCACATATCCGACTAAATGTGAGGCGAAGACCCCATTTGGGTAGAACCGTTTGGAATCAGTTATAAATGTAATCCCCGGTAATTTCATATCTTCAATTTCTCTTTTTGTCTTTAACGGAAGATCGCGCCCCTCTTTACCAAATTCCACCTGAAATGGCGTTTCCCCATCTTTGGTTTTCTTCGTCAGGATCCTATATATCTCAGACTCTTCCAGATCAATAGCTTTTGAAAGCGCCGCTGCTGTTTTTTCAGGGTCTTTCACATAATCCGGCTTCATGCTTTTATCGAGGATTGCTACCAGCTTGTAGGAAATAGTATCCTCGGCAATGACTTCACCATTGCGGTCATAAATAGTACCCCTTTTGGCCTGAATTGTCTTTTCACGTTCATATTTTTGCTGAGCTTTTGCAGCAAGTGCATGTCCCGCTGCTTCACCTGTAACCTGAATAGAAACAAAGCGGAAAATTAATACAAAAAAGAGCAGGCTGAATATTAAAAATAATATCGCTGCTCCAAAATTAATATTTGGCTGTTTCTTCATTAATCTTCCACGACCTTGACATTATTTCCGCTGAATTTAAGTCCCATTTCCTCAGCTTTTGCTTTAATGCGCTCGTATGTACTTAATTCGCCCACTTGCATTTCGAGATCTGTATTCACTTTATTCTGCGTTTGGATTGCTTCTTCTGTTTGCTGAATTTCTTTATTCACTTCGTATATGGATGCCTGGTTTGAAACCATTTGTACTGCACCAAAACAAACAATGCCAGTGAAAGCAAGTCCCAGTATTTTTTCCCCGGGGGAAAGCCATGACTTCTTTGATAATTTCTTGGGAGCCTGGACGGGCTGGGTTTGCACATCAAATTGTTTTTCTTCCTGAATTTTTCGGGCTAAATTGCTCATAATTCCCCTCCTGTAAATTTTTTATTTATTCTCTGCATGAGTATACTAAATCGCTTAAAGCTTCTCTGCAATTCTCAGTTTAGCGGACCTTGCACGATTATTGTGTTCCAGCTCTTCTTCTGAAGGCAGAATCGGCTTTCTGTTAATGAGCTTTATGATTGGTTTATATTCATCTGGAATAATCGGGAGGCCGGGAGGCAGATTTGGTGTTTCACTGGCTTTTTTAAAGGCAGCTTTGCAAATCCGGTCCTCCAATGAATGAAACGTGATCACGCTGATTCTTCCATTGGGATTTAATATGTCAATAGCCTGGTGCAGAGAATCCTCAAATACACCAAGTTCATCATTAACAGCTATTCTAATGGCCTGAAATACACGTTTGGCGGGATGCCCGCCTTTTCGTCTGGCAGGAGCAGGTATTGCTTCTTTTATCAGCTCAACCAGCTGGCCTGTTGTTTCTATCGGGGAAACTTCCCTGGCCGCTTCAATCTTTCTCGCAATTTGCTTCGAGAATTTCTCTTCTCCATATCTGAAGAAAATTTTCACAAGTTCACCATATTCCCAGCTGTTTACTACGTCATAAGCGGAAATGTCAGCGCTTGTATCCATTCTCATATCAAGCGGGGCATCATTATGATAGCTGAAACCTCTTTCAGGTGTATCCAATTGAGGTGATGAAACGCCAAGATCATATAAAACACCATCTACTTTTGAAACACCAAGGTTTGCAAGCTCTTCCTGAAGATACTTGAAATTACTTTTGATGATGGTAATTCTGTCACCATATTCAGACAGTTTTTCTTTTGCGTGTGCAATTGCTGTGTCATCCTGGTCAAATGCGTACAGCTTTCCCTTTTCAGACAGCTGGGTAAGAATTAATTCGCTGTGTCCTGCGCCGCCCAGTGTACAATCCACATACACTCCATCAGGATGGATATTTAAGCCTTCTACTGTTTCTTTTAATAGCACTGTTGTATGTTCAAACATTGTTGTATGAATCCACCTTTCCAATCCGAGAAGCACGAGACGCATTATAGGCATCTGGAGCTAAACAAATATCTTTGTATCATGGGAAATTATATTACTAAAACATTCCCATTATATATCAAACCCAATCATGTTTTCCGCAATATCAGCAAAAGATTCCTCTGATTCTGCAAAATAATCTTCCCAAAGATTTTTGCTCCATATCTCGATCCGATTGGAAACGCCCAGCACTACACATTCTTTTTCCAATTTTGCATATTGCAGAAGCGGGGAAGCAATATTTATTCTTCCTTGTTTGTCAATTTCACATTCAGTGGCACCTGAAAAGAAAAAACGGGTAAATGCACGGGCATCTTTTTTGGTAAGCGGAAGGCCCTTTAGTTTTTCTTCAAGCTGCCTCCACTCATCCATGGGGTAGCCAAACAAACATTGATCAAGTCCGCGTGTCAAAACAAATGTTTCACCCAAGTTATCACGAAACTTGGCTGGCACGATGAGACGGCCTTTATTATCAACGTTGTGATGGAACTCACCCATGAACATACCCACTGCACCCACTTTCTAACTCAAATGTACCACAATCCCCCACTTTCCTCCACATGTTTTTAATTATTCTACCACTTCATATAAAATCCTGCTTCCCATAAGGTATTCCCCCATTTTCCGTTCGTCTTTTTATTACATTTTCTTTAAAGTCTTTACTGTTTTTTCACAGATTTTCATGTGGGGGAATAGTCAGGAAATAAAGGGAATTCACCCCTTTCTCATTAAAAAAAAGACCTCATCCGCATGGAAAAGGTCCGAAGAATAATGGCGAATATTAAATTTTTATGACTTTGTGTGTCCCATCAAAATGAAAGGAGTAATCAATAAAATCTTCAAGGAAATCCATCCCATATTTATTAAGGTAATAGAGAACATTCCAAACTCTCTCCTGAGGAACTCCACCCGGCCTCAGGTAGTTTTCAGCTTTTTCATATTTCATAATGATTACTTCATGTTTTTGCTGGATGGATTTCTGGATTTTATTCTCCATGAAATCTATCTGCCTTAATAAAAGATCTTCATTTTTCTTTAACATAGGCAGAAGTGCGTGAACTTCATTCATTGTAAGCTCTTCGATTAGCTCATAGTTTTGTTTTACTTGAGCTTTTGTTTTTCGGAATTGGGCTTCTATGCTTTCATTTTTAATACTCCTCAGATACTCATCTTTCTCTGATTCCGTGCCAGATACAAGCACGCCCTGCAAATCAAGTCCTAATTCTCGCAAATCACTTTCCACAGACCTTTCTAAGATAGTGATATTTAAACGGGGCATGATAGGAGGCATTTTCATTCCAAACCATTCAAATGCCATTTTTAGTTCAGCCCAATAGGCAATTTCTCCTGGCCCGGCAATAAAGGAAAGAACCGGAAACAGGCATTCCTGTGTGATGGGCCTCGTCACCACATTATTGCTCAGTCGTTCGGGATGATTTTCTGCAATCTCCAGAAGCTCATTCATTGTGAACTCGTGAGTATGTTCCTTACCCGTAAATACCTTTTTCTCCTGATTGAACTCCAAAAGTATTCTTTCCTTATGCTTTTCGTCATAATAAAATAGGTTAGCAGCACTTTCACTTATGTCGATGGCATTTGGAAACCCAGCATTCTCTAAATTTTGCTGCTGGCTTTTCACACGTTTTGTAATATCTTCAAAACCTTTGATCTGTTTGCCAAAAATGCTGCTTTCAAGTCTGCGAAGCTTTTGGTCACCGGAATCAACCAGAAGAAGCCCTGTTTCTTTAAATAAATGCATGATAATGCCGGCAAAGAACTCCACATAGGTTTGAGAATGCATAATGATTTCTTCTAAACTCAGAAGCAGATCTTTTGTATGTTTCGTCTCTCCGAAAGTCTCAATGATGTCTTCCACCCACGCCCTGCACTTTTCACGGTTCAAAGGGATATTTGAAACCATCTTCTTCTCTAAAACTTTTTCAGGATATGTCATTTTTTCCATTTTATGATTCTTCTCGATGAAAATATGATTTACTTCCTGATAGTCATGATCTTCCCCCGCAATCCAGAATACCGGAACAACAGGAATTCCCAGCTCACTTTCCTGCTGTTTTGCAAGATTTATGATTGAGATGATTTTATGTATAGTATAAAGAGGTCCCGTCAAAATTCCTGCCTGCTGCCCTCCGATAATCACTGCACTATTTTCTTGCTTCAGCTTCTTAAGTGAGTCATGAACAGCCGGGGAAGAAGGAAATCGATCCATAAACTCTCCAATATATTGAGAAAGTTCATTTCTCATAAACGACCGGCCCCTCAGTTCAGCTAACCGTGCTTTATAATCAGAGTCAGAATTATAACGATAGTGAAAAAACTGCATAATTTCTTCTGTTTGTGCAATATAATCTGTTGCAAACCGGTTTGTTGCCGGCAATGAGAGATTAAGAATCTCCATTAATGAACTTCCTTTCTCATAGCTGATCAATTTTAATTTTCATCTTATGAGTATAGCATTGTCTTAATTGAAAAGAAAAAAACTTTGCTTACCTAAATGCTTTAATTCTAAATGTAAAATAATTATGTTCTCAGACCTGCTTACTATGGAATAAAGACAACAGAAGTTACCCTTTGAACGAGCCCAATTAACATCAGAACTATATAAGCGGTGAAATAGAGTAAAAAATTGAATCTCCAGAACCCTTTGAATAAGATACGCAGATTGATCTCCTGCTTAATTCTCCAATGCATGATAATAAAAGTGACCGCTGTAATCAGCAGGGATAGGACTATCATCCATAAATAGGATTTATCCCAGATTACGATAATTAAATAGTGAACCGCCAAAATAAATAATAATGTGCTGACATCCAGGGCAATATGTACAGATCTTTTGTGTTTTTTAGTAATTTGTTTGCTGATAATAAAAACAGCCAGATATCCGAGCAGCGGTATGGTCACCAATGTTGCAATTAGGCTTGAGAACACAGTGTTCAACTCATTTCCCCCTTTTTACTCCCTGCCTTTGATCTGACAATAAAGACTTTCAGAATATGGAGCAGACATCTTCTTCTTTTCAGCTTCCTCCAGGATATAGCCTAAAATAGCATCTATCTCTGTTTCTCTGCCTTCTTCGATATCCTTAAGCATTGAGGATCTGTTCATCCCGGTTTCCTCACAGACACTTTTTACATGGGTTAATGCACCTGCTTTATCAGGAATATCTAATATGGCACTTACCTCTTCAAATAACTTCAAAAATAGCTGATGATAATATTTATTTGCTAAGAGGTCACCATTTCTCACACGGAGAACTGCAGTGAGCGGATTTATAACACAGTTTACGATTAATTTTTCAATTAGCATTCCCTTGGGATTTCCGACAAATTTAAAAGGAAAATAACAAGATGCCGAATCGGATATTTTCGATAAAAGTTCCACATTTCCCTTTAAAGCAGCCACTTTGGTGACCCCAATCCCAGTATGCAGCACTATGTCAGGCTCTGACTTTAAAGCACCATGCTCTACACTGCCCACATAAAGATTATCCGCTTCAAGCATTTCAGCCCACTTCAAATGCCCCATGCCATTTTGCAAAAATAAAAATGATCCAGACTGGCCAGCAGTCATTTCCAATAAGTCCTTTACAACTTCAGGTATGCTGTATTGCTTAACCGCAATGATTGTTAAATCCTCTTCCCCCTTCCATTCTTTAAAATGAAATGCATTGACGGGGGCATTGCTGAGAATGCCTTTTCTCTCGATTGTAAGTCCTTTTATGCGCAGCTTTTGCAATTGACTATCGTTTCTAATATAAACACGCACTTCATGATTTTCATTCAAATAATGGGCAAACAGAAGGCCAATGGCGCCTCCTCCGATAATAGCTATTCTCATAACAGACTCCACCATTTTTACTTTTTAAGTATATTTTAACAAAATAAGATAAATTCATGGGTAAAATGGAATGTTTTAATCGTTAATACCAATATTTATTTTCTTAATTCCATTTTTCATCAGCTAAATCCTTTAAAAAAATCCCTTTTTCGAAAATCGAAAAAGGGATTTTTTAAAGGGTAAAGTATTAAACTGGATAAACCGGATGTTTGCGGACGCTGAATGTCAATTCTTTAGTCTCATACAGATTAAAACGGTTAATTAAAACATTTCTTAATTCTGAAGGTGCAACAATATCGTCAACAATTAATTCAGAGGCAAGCTTATAGATATCAATTGTTTCTTTATATTCCTGCTGTTTTTCCTGTACATATTTAACCTTTTCTTTCGGGTCTTCAATCGCATTGATTTTATTGGAATAAACCGCATTTACTGCTGCTTCAGGACCCATTACAGCGATTTGTGCTGTAGGGAGGGCTATACAGCAATCAGGTTCAAACGCTGGCCCAGCCATTGCATACAATCCGGCTCCATATGCCTTTCTGACGACAACTGAAATTTTCGGCACTGTTGCAGAACTCATCGCAGCAATAAGCTTTGCACCATGCCGGATAATCCCCGCTCTTTCAACCTTAGTCCCAATCATAAATCCAGGGACATCTGCAAGGAATAATAGCGGAATATGGAAAGCATCACAAAGCTGAATAAATTTCGCTGCTTTATCAGCAGAATCTACAAATAAAACCCCGCCTTTAACTTTTGGCTGGTTGGCAATAATCCCTACAGGCCTCCCCCCTATCCGGGCAAGTCCCGTAATGAGTTCCGCAGCAAAAAGTTTCTTAATTTCAAAAAAGCTGCCTTCATCAATTAAGGAATCAATGCACTCATACATATCAAATGGGGCATTTTGATTTTTAGGGATAATTTCTTCAAGGCTGCGGCCGGATTTGGGCATTACCGCCTCGAGCTTCACTGGTTTTTCTTTGAAGCTTGCAGGGAAGTACGCCAAATATCTTCTTGCTGATTCAATAGCCTCTTCTTCACTATATGCAAGCACATCACCACAGCCGCTGACAGAACAATGCATGCGGGCGCCGCCCATTTCTTCCAGGGTGACCTTCTCCCCTATAACCTTTTCCGCCATCCTTGGCGAACCCAGATACATAGATGCATTTTGATCTACCATAATAACGATATCACAAAACGCAGGGATATAAGCTCCGCCTGCAGCAGAAGGTCCAAAAAGCAGACAAATCTGCGGTACCATGCCCGAAAGTTTTACCTGGTTATAAAAAATTCTTCCTGCTCCGCGTCTATTCGGGAACATCTCAAGCTGATCCGTAATACGGGCACCGGCAGAGTCAACCAGGTAAAGAATCGGAACTTTTAACTTTTCTGCCGTTTCCTGTATACGGATGATCTTTTCAACCGTCCTCGCACCCCAGGAACCGGCTTTTACTGTGGAATCATTAGCCATTACGCAAACGGTCTGGCCATTTATCCTTCCAACTGCTGTTACAACCCCATCTGCCGGAAGATCACTTTCCTGGCAGTTCGCAAACTTGCCATCTTCCTCGTAGAATCCGTCATCAAACAGGAGTTCCAGCCTTCTTCTGACAAAGAGTTTGTTTTGGGCTTCATTCTTTTCATGATATTTTGGATGTCCGCCAGCTTCTATTACCCTGCTTCTTTCCTGCAGCGTCTCAGTTAATGTCTTTGCAGTGGTCATTTCCATCCTCCTAAAATATGAATTTTCCATACTTCGTTAAACTTGCGTATTGCTGCAAGGAGCAGACGGGGCTCAGCGCCAGCTCCCCAGTCACTGGATATCCATGTCCCAGCCTTCTTATTCGAATACGATTAGCACATCGCCTTCATTAACAAAATCTCCTATGCTTACCTTCACTTCAGCTACTTTTCCAGCAGCTTCGCTTTCAACCGGAATCTCCATTTTCATTGATTCAAGCATTAATACTTCCTGGCCTGCATTAACCTCCTGACCCGCTTCGACCAAAACATTCAATACAGTACCTGCCATTGATGATGTAATTTCTTTCATTGAAATTTCCTCCTTTTAGTTAACGGCAAAAGCCTTCTGCGCTAGAAATGATGTAGAATAATTCCCTTTACGGAAATCTTCGTCTTTTACTATTTCTTTAAATAATGGTGCATTCGTTTTAATGCCTTCAATTTTCAGTCCATCAAAGAATTGCAAGGCCTTTTCTATCGCTTCATCTCTTGATTGGCCATAAATAATGCATTTTGCGATCATTGGATCATAAAATGGGCTGACTGCCGTATTTGAAGCATATCCATAATCAACGCGTATTCCCGGGGAATCTGTCCATTCAAATTTAGACAATTTGCCGGGAGAAGGCATAAAGCTTACGGGATCCTCAGCATACAGCCTAAATTCAATTGAATGGCCAACCTGCTTAATACTATTTTGCTGCAGCGCCAGCTTTTCACCTCTTGCTGCAAGCAGCTGCCACTCTACAAGATCCAGCCCAGTTACTTGTTCAGTTACGGGATGTTCAACCTGAAGTCTTGTGTTCATTTCAAGAAAATAAAAGTTCTCCTGCTCATCCACAATAAATTCAATTGTTCCGGCATTTTTATAATTGACTGCTTTGGCAGCTGTCAAAGCCGTATCATACATCTTTTGTTTTGTTTGCTCTGAAAGGAAAGGTGATGGTGATTCCTCCACTACTTTCTGATGTCTCCTCTGAATAGAGCAATCTCTTTCAAATAAATGTACGATATTCCCATGATGGTCACCAAACACCTGTATTTCGACGTGTCTGGCATTCTCTATATATTTCTCGACAAATACTTCATCAGAACCAAAATAGGCTTTGGCACGGGCTTTTGTGGAGTCGAAAGACTTAACGAGCGCTTGCTCATTTTCACAGCGCACCATTCCAATACCTCCGCCTCCGCCGCTGGCCTTCAGCATAACTGGATAGCCCATAGAATCTGCAAGCATGCATGCTTCCTCAAGTGTGGATGTTCCCTCTCCGCTTCCTGGGACAACCGGTACTCCCGCTTCCTTCATGGTTTTGCGGGATACAATTTTATCCCCCATTAATTCAATGGTTTCTGGATCTGGTCCAATAAAAGCAATCCCCGCATCAATTACAGCTCTTGCAAAGCCGGAGTTTTCTGATAAAAATCCATATCCAGGATGAATTCCATCCACATTTTCATTCTTTGCAATTTCCAGAATGGCGTCTGTCTTTAAATAAGATTTATTAACAGGCGGTTCACCTATACGGAAAGCATATGTAGCTTCTTTAACAAATGGCAGGTCTTTGTCTGCATCAGAATATATGGCAACTGTCTCAATTTCCATTTCACGGCAGGTTTTTATTATCCTTAAAGCAATTTCTCCCCTGTTGGCAATCAGAATTTTTCGCACAATCGGTCCCCTTTCTCATTGTAGTAATCCTGCAATAATATATATTTCTACAATCTTCTGCCTATTTCCTGCTGATTTTGTAAACGCTTTCTGTTTTTTGTAAAAAAACTAAAAATATATTAAGTTTTTCATATGTGCAGAATTTTTTGTTTAATTGTTATATAATAATAGACATAGAAAAAACCTTTCAACTATTAGGAAGGCATTATAAAGCGGTTACATCTGCAGAAGTCCGATACACCGATGGCTAAGGGGGAGATTTTATGAACTATAAAGTTGAAAAATTAAAAGTAAATTATAAAACACTGGAAGAGTTTAAGAAATTTAAAGAGTATGGACTGCAGGAGCTTTCCATGCTTGAAGACCTTGAAGCTAATATTATTGAAAATGACAGTGAGTCGCCTTTCTACGGCATTTATTTTGGAGATAAACTTGTAGCACGCATGAGCCTTTACCAGATAGAAGCAAGATTCGACCGATATTTCGAACCCGCACAGGATTATTTGGAGTTATGGAAGCTTGAAGTCTTGCCTGACTATCAAAATAAAGGCTATGGCCAGACACTTGTAGAATTTGCCAAAGGATTTGGACTTCCTATTAAAACAAATCCACGCGTAAAATCGAAAGCCTTCTGGGAGAAAATAGGATTTGAACCCGTCCATTATGATATGGAACGCGACCTGGGAGAGAATCCGCTGGCCTGGTTCCCTGCAGGGGTTAAAGAACAAACCCATTAAGCTGCTGCCTACTAAAATTAAGGCATTAAATAAGCGGACTATTATTGTCCGCTTATTTCTATTTATTTACGATTCATCTACTTCTCCACCTTCTCAGGCTTTATATCGGGATTCACAGTAAAATTTAGGTTTTTGTGGCGGGTGCCGTCTTTGAGACCGACAAGCTTTCTTGCACTTTCCATAATTTCTACCAGTGCTTTGTAATCCTGCTCCATCGTATTTAATTCTTTAATTAGCTTTTCATTTTGAGCTGCCAGGTAGTACATTTGCTTCTCAAGCTCCTGAATGCGTTTTTTAGGATAAGGATCTTCTGAGACAGGCTTCTGAGCATTTTCATATAACTCTTTCAGGAAAGAGACTATTTCCTCAAACTCGATAGTCCTTTTATTTGCCTGAACTGAGTTTTCATTTCTTCTTTCTTCTTTTTCCTCTGGAACAGCAGGAAGCTCATGTTCCCTTTGGGCAGCCTGCGGGCTTTTCTTCATTTCTTTTCTCTGCTTTTTTGCCAGTTCAATTCCTGATTTATATTGTTTTCTTACATAGGAATTCCAGCGAAATCCGCAGGCAGCCGCGGTTCTGCTTAACTGTTTGCCAACTTCTTCAAATGCCTGAAGCTGAGTTCCTCCTTCACGTATTTGACGGAGCACAACTTCTGCAAGCAGTAAATCTTCATCTTGAGACCAAGCATCCTGACGGGTTGAAGACATCAGTGTATCCCTCCTAGTGTTTTTCTTTATACATATGCCAATGCTAGAAAAGATAGACTGATATCATATTATAAAGTGTAACTTTATTCATCCCCAGGAAATTAATGGTTTTTCGCTTATGTCGGAAGAATATGCTTAAGGCTTATTCAGGAAACTGTCAACTTTATTATGGTGCGCTTCTCCCTCCCATAAAGCCGAACAGCGACGAACTTCTTGATCAATTCTCTCTTCCAAGCCAGCTGCAGTCCACTTTTTTACAAGAAGGTCTTTATAAGCTACCAAAACCTCACTCTCAAGCCTGAGCATTCTTTCCAGAAAGCTCTTGCACCCGTTGATTGGATCCCCCTCAAAGACAGAATGTATGAAACCTAATTCTTTTAATTCTTCATCAGAATATAATTTTGCTTCCATCAGCATTCTCATGGCATTGGCAGGAAGCATCTTTTCCATAATGATGGAACCGCCGCCCCAGCCGGTTGTTATGGCTAAAGTTCCCTGGATAAAACCGGCTTTTACTCCTGCATTGGCAATCCGGTAATCACATGCAGCAGCCAGCTCACACCCGCCGCCGACAGCTGTTCCATTCAATATGGCAATAGTCGGTTTTGGCAAGAATAGTATTTTTTTTAAAAGACCAGCCATTCTGCTTAGCATTCCAAATGCTTCATCTTCTGTCTTTAAGCTGTGAAAGGAAGATAGATCACCTCCTGAGCAAAAAGCATGGTCTCCCTCACCGGTAATCGCAAGTGCCTTAACTGTTTTCTCACCTGCCTTTTGAAGTGCGATCTCCAGACCATCCATAACTTCATAGCTTATGGCATTTCTTTTTTCAGGCCTGTTAATCTTAAATACTAAAAGTCCATTATCGAATTCTTCAATTATGTAAGGGTTCATGGCTGCCTCCTTGTATTTGGTTAAACTATTTTTAATATTAGCAAAAATATACATAGACTTGTACTTATTGATGAGCCAAATCAATGCCAAAAAACGACAAAAGCACAAGAACTAAGTTCTTGTGCTTTATATCTAAAGGATTAGTCGTTAACTACTTCTTTTCCTTTGTAAGTTCCGCAAGCTTTGCAAACGCGGTGAGCAAGTTTCATTTCACCACAGTTTGGGCATTCTACCATACCAGGAACCTGTAATTTAAAATGGGTACGACGTTTTCTCTTCGCAGTTTTAGATGTTCTTCTAAAAGGTACAGCCATTCTTCCCACCTCCTTAAAGAGTATTAGAGGATGTCCATAGGAATTGGACACACCCATTAAGAAAGTTATGAAGGCCAGTGCAAGCTGGTGTCTTCAAGTGCTTCTTGTTTTTCTTCCGTTATGAATCGGAAGAAGGATCATTCTGATCAAAAAATTGAGCAAGTCCGGCAAGACGAGGATCTACTTTATCCTGTTTATCCTGCTCCTGAATGACCTCCCAATCCTTTCCGGATTGAGGAGCTCCTTCTTCACTGCTGTCTTCGCAGAAAACTTGCATTGGGACTTCGAGTAAAAGGATCTCATGAAGGATCGGATTTAAATCAATCACATCTCCTTTTACCTGGTGAACCTCCTCTGCAGTCTCATAATCAAGACCTTTTAAGAGGAAAGTTTCGGTTGTTTCAACATTAATTGGATAATTTACGTCAACTAAAGTACGAGAACAAGGCAGTATTAAATGACCCTTTATATTTAAATGAAAAGTCACTTTGGCAGAATCGATATCCGCACGGCCCGTCACATGCATTGGTGATGCACCGCGTATTTCCGGATTCAATTTCATGACCTCATCAACATTGACAGTTTCATCAATGGGAAAATCCTTGCTTCGATATTTTTGTAACTGACTTAAAGTCCATTTCATACGAATCACCCCAAGGCAACAAAGGTAATTATAGCCTTCCTATAATTATTTGTCAATATTTTTTCTTTACACTATAATGTAGCTAATATCATACTATTGAAGGCTTCTTCAGTAAAAAAGTTTTTGCAGGATTTAAAGATTTTGTTTCTTAAATTAAATTTGTATCTTTGTACTTCGTGAACTGTCTAGCTCCAGCGCCTACCCCCTCGAGGTCACAAGCCAATCCTCCCAATAAGGCAAAGAACGCCTTTCTGGGAGGCCCGTCTTGTGCTTGTCGGGGGTG
Source organism: Cytobacillus sp. NJ13 (assembly GCA_030348385.1). Classification (NCBI taxonomy): domain Bacteria; kingdom Bacillati; phylum Bacillota; class Bacilli; order Caryophanales; family Bacillaceae; genus Cytobacillus; species Cytobacillus sp. NJ13. The sequence continues at coordinate 1,851,720 of JAUCFP010000006.1, forward strand.
GGCAAGGCGCTTCCGCTTTTCTTTTTAATACTTTTTCCATTACATATCTTTTTAAACCTTTTCGAGGAGTATGTCAATATGAATGCAGCAGGTGTAATTGTAGAATATAATCCTTTTCATAATGGCCATGCCTTTCATTTGGAGCAGGCAAAAAAAATCTCAGGTGCAGAAACCATCATTGCTGTCATGAGCGGCAACTTTCTGCAGAGGGGAGAACCTGCATTACTTTCCAAATGGAAGCGTGCAGAAATGGCGCTAAGAGCTGGTGCAGATATTGTATTTGAGCTTCCATTCCAGTTTGCAGTTCAGCAGGCAGATATTTTTGCTAGCGGAGCTGTATCCATTTTAGAAGCGGCCGGCTGCAGGAGCTTATGCTTCGGAAGCGAATCCGGCAATATGGAAAGCTTCCACCAAACTTTATCATTCCTGGAAGAACATAATGCCGACTATCAAGAAAGGGTCAGAGTGCATCTGGATGCGGGCTTTAGCTATCCAAAAGCAACCTCCATGGCCTTCCTGGATCTGAATCCCGAAGGTGAATTGGTTGACCTTTCAAAACCAAATAATATTCTTGGGTTTCAGTATTTAAAGTCAGCCCGCAGACAATATTCATCGATGGAACTTTTTACAGTTGCAAGAAAAAGCGCAGGATACCATGACGAACAATTTACTTCAGATTCCATAGCAAGTGCGACAAGCATCAGAAAAGCACTTTTTTCAGGGAATGGAGAGATTGAATGCATTCGCCAATATGTTCCGGAAACTACATATCAAGGTTTACTTCACTATAAAAAAGAGTTTGGCGGATTTCATCAATGGGAACAATACTGGCCTTTCTTAAAATTCCGTCTGGTTCATCTTCAGCCAGAAAAGTTAAGGGGGATTTATGAAATGGAGGAAGGCCTGGAGCATAGATTTCTAACAGCAGCACTCCAGGCAGAAAGTTTTCAGCAGTTTATGGAAAAGATTAAAACGAAGAGGTACACCTGGACAAGGCTTCAGCGGGCTTGTGTTCATATCCTCACAAATACAGAAAAAACAGAGATGCCCAATAAACCATTAAGAGCAAAATATCTGCGTCTTTTGGGGATGACCAAGAACGGCAGGAAGTATTTAAACATGCATAAATCCGACTTAAAATTGCCGCTGATTTCAAGAATTTCTTCACATAATGCACATCAGCTGCATTTGGATATAAAAGCTTCCCGGGTATATGCAATGGGTATAGATGGTGCTCGGGACAAAACTCTAATGCAGAAGGAATTTAATCAGCCTCCTATTATGGTTGATTAAATCATGAACGTCTTTCTCTTTAATTTAAAAACAGTTAGCTGAAGTTTGTCAGAAGATAATAATGAAAAGCCAGCGGCATTCTTGATTGCCGCTGGCTTTTCGCTGCTTGGTGCAAGCCCTTTTAATCCAGGCTCCTTAAATATTCCACTGCGTCATCAAAGGTATCTACAGGAACGATTCTCATATCGGTCTTGATATCCCTGGCTGTTTCAGCAGCTGCTTTGTAATTGGAGTCCTCTGCTCCTTTTTCATTAGGGGCAAGGAAGATTTCTGCTCCGGCTTTGTCTGCGGCCACTATTTTTTGCTCGATGCCGCCTATTCTTCCGATTGTCCCGTCCGAATTAATCGTTCCTGTGCCAGCTATTTTATAGCCTCCTGTCAAATCTTCTTTTATTAGCTGATTATAAATTTCAAGTGAAAACATCAGTCCTGCAGAAGGGCCGCCAATTTCTTCACTGTTAATATTCACAGCTGGTTCGACCTCTATTTCTTTGTCGTCAACCAGGGTGATTCCCACGCCCGGCTTTCCTGTTTCTTTAAGTTTCTTTAATGGAATCGAGGTTTCCTTAATCTTATCCTGGCGTTCAAAGGTTAATGTTATTTCACTGCCCTCCTGCTTATTGGAGACCGTGCTGATAAATTCATCAGAGGATTTGAATTCCTTGCCATCCACTTTAAAGATGCGGTCACCAGCCTGCAGTTTTCCGTGAGCAGGCATATCAGGCAGCACATTAAGGATATATACGCCGTTATAATGATAATGAATAGGTATGCCCGCTTTTTTATAAGCCGTTTCAATGGCAGCCAATTTGGAAGTTGCCATGAGATGCAGCTGCCGTACATTATATTCTTCTTCTGTTTCATTTTCGGAACGTATTTCTTCCACAGGATATAGTTCCTGATACTTGCTGAATTTAGCAGCTACGTATGCATATATGTTAGCCCGGCCCATTCTTACGGTCGTCAGCATGAATGTACCTTGTTCTTCATTCCCGTTTTCGACCTCAATAATTGGCTCCAGTTCTTTCGCCATACCTGGCTTTGATACATAATAAGGCAGATAATAAAACGAACTGACCAGAAGAATAACTGCCAGAATCAAGAAGGAACGGGTATAAAACTTGCTTCTCATCTATCAGGATGCTCCTTCCATTTAGTTATGTAATGATGAATACTGTCAATATGCTTTTTTGCTTCCTCTTCGCCGATTTTGATGATTTCTTCAATATTGGTAAATGCTCGGGAACTATACATTTCCACCCGGGGCCTGATCATAAAATCGGAAGCAATTTCACGGTGAGTAACCAGCTCCATCTGCATGATATCCAGACTTTGCATGATTACGTCATAGATTGAAGTGATTTCCGCATTCGATTTTACATGTGATACATCGATGGCGATGATAATATCAGCCCCCATTTCTTTAACAACAGACACAGGAACCCTGTCCACTACTCCTCCGTCCACTAAAAGGCGCCCATTTAATCTTTCAGGCACAAATATGCCTGGGATGGATATGCTCGCCCTTACAGCATCGGAAATGGGACCGCTTTTAAAAACAACCTTTTCTCCAGTCATTAAATCAGTAGCCACAACATTTACCGGAATATCGAGATCTTCAAGATTTTTTCCATGGGTAAATATACGGATCAGTTCCTTTACTCGTTTACCCGCAACAAAACCCATTTTAGGCACCGTGAAATCTAAATAATACTTCCTTTTAAATGCTTTGGAAAGCTTATATAAACGATCAACATCTAGCCCGGCCCCATAAAAGCAGCCTACCATTGCACCCATGCTGCTGCCGGCAATATAATCAATCGGTATGCCGGCTTCCTTCAAGACCTTGATGGCACCCAGGTGGGCGAATCCCCGAGCTCCTCCCGAACCAAGTGCCAAACCTATTTTCGGTCGCTGCAAAAGACTCCCCCCTCAAAATGCCAATGGCCGATTAGAACTTTTGCCTTCAGGTTATTCTATTCTTTTTATTTCCAAAAGGAGCATAGAATAAAAATCTTCAGCTGAAAATTCATATATGCCTGTACCTAATTCTATGGTCTATTTTAAAGTTCTATGAGTATATTGAGTTATATGGGGACAAGACTTGACAGCTAAAATTTGATCCTTGTATACCTTTGTTTCGTTTATTCAAGTGACATTTAAATTAAAAAGGCCAGAGAAAATATATATTCACACGCTTCTTAATTTTACCATTTTACCATTGTTTAAAATCATTGCACAGTCAGTACAACTTGAGGGAGGCTTGTCCGTGTTTCGTTCCAAATTAAAAACGGTTACTCTTGCACTCTCTGTAACCTTAATGGCCATCTCATTAATTTCCTTTCCCCAGGAATCGGTTGATGCATCAATCAGGGGATTAAATATGTGGTGGGAAATTGTATTTCCCTCATTGCTGCCCTTCTTCATTGTATCAGAAATGCTGATCGGCTTCGGTGTAGTAAAATTTATAGGGGTACTCCTTGAACCTTTGATGAGGCCTTTATTCAGAGTACCCGGAGTTGGAGGGTTTGTTTGGGCAATGGGGATGGCTTCAGGCTATCCCGCCGGTGCCAAACTGACCGCAAGACTGCGGCAGGAAGGACAGCTCTCAAAAACAGAAGCAGAGCGCCTGGTTTCTTTTACTAATTGTTCAAATCCTTTGTTTATCTTCGGTGCTGTATCGGTTGGTTTTTTTAATAACGCCAAGCTTGGTGTGATATTGGCCCTGGCTCATTATCTCGGCAATATTACCGTCGGTTTATTAATGAGGTTCTACGGAAAAACAACCAGGCAGCCTCCCCCTGGTGCAAAGAGGTCAAAACCATCTATACGGGCAGCCTTATCAGCCCTACATCGGACAAGAATAAAAGATAATCGCCCGATAGGCAAGCTTCTTGGGGATGCAGTCATGTCATCCATCCAAACACTTTTGATGATTGGCGGATTTATCATATTATTCTCTGTTATTAACAAACTTCTATTCCATATTGGAATCACAGCATTTCTTGCTAAAGGCTTAGAAGCTGTATTGTCAATATTCAGTCTGCCAGCAGAATTGAGCATCCCATTCATTTCCGGCTTATTTGAAATAACACTTGGCAGCCAGATGACAAGCCAGGTTCAGCAGGCAACATTAATGCAGCAGGTCATTATTGTCAGCTTCATACTAGCATTCAGCGGATTTAGCGTGCAGGCCCAGGTAGCAAGCATCCTGGCCCAAACTGATATTAATTTCAAGCCTTTCTTTTTCGCAAGAATCGTTCATGGCTTTGCAGCTGCCTTTTATACATTCGTCCTTTGGCAGCCAATTTATGAACGTTTTTACAATACGGAGCAGCCATCCAATGCCATTCCGGTCGGGTTTTTTGAGAAATATTCATTTTTGGGCAAATTATTAGATGAAATAGCCGCTTCAGGACCGCTTATCACCATACTTGCACTTTTGGTATATACTTTTATGCTCGCCAGGCGTTTGGATAAGAAGTAATCGAGTAGGAGGGGGTGACTAACCCCCGACCTCTCACACCACCGTACGTACCGTTCGGTATACGGCGGTTCAATTAAGTTTGACGTAGAAATTCATATCTTTGATATAGACTTTTAAGCCCTCGATTACTCCAGTAGGAGTTATCGAGGGTTTTGTGTAGGATTGGACTAGAGGCTATTCTCCAATATTTCTTTCTGGAGTTTCCCCATTCGTATGCCTTTTGGTCAGTGACACCTAGACCTTTGAGTTTTCTTACTCTTGTCCTCGGTTTCTTCCATTGTTTCCATTCAATCATACGAAGTCTTCTTCTAATCCACTCATCGAATTCTTTAAATTTACTTGGTGTATCAGCCAATGCAAAATATCCACACCATCCCGTTAGATATTGATTTAGTTTCTCGATTCTAACTTCCATAGGAATTGGTTTAGAACGGGAGGTTAACTCCCTTATTTTAGTTTTAAGCTTTTTGATACTTTCATTTGCTATTCGAACCTTCGGTATCTTATTAAACGTAAAGCTAAAGCCAAGGAACTTTCGTTTCCACGGGCGATCAACCGCTGATTTTTCTCTATTTACTTTAAGCTTTAATTTCTGCTCAATGAAGCATGTAATCGAGTTCATCACTCGTTCTCCAGCTTTCTTCGATTTCATGTAAATATTACAATCATCGGCGTAGCGGACAAACTTGTGACCTCTCTTTTCTAGCTCTTTATCGAGCTTATCCAGAAGGATATTCGAAAGAAGAGGGCTCAGAGGACCTCCTTGTGGTGTCCCTTCTTCTGCATCATGGACTACACCATTTATCATGATTCCTGCTTGGAGATATTTCCGTATCAATTTCAAGACCAATCGGTCTTGGATTTTACTTGCCATTATCCCCATCAATTTATCATGATTCACTTTGTCAAAGAATTTCTCCAAGTCCATGTCAATCACCCATCTATAACCTTCACTTATAAATTCCCTTGCTTTACGAACAGCGTCGTGAGCTCTTCTTTTTGGTCTAAATCCATAACTATGTTCTGAGAAGGTTGGGTCAAAAAGCGGGGTTAGAACTTGGGCGATGGCCTGTTGGATGAACCGGTCTGTCACGGTAGGTATTCCTAGTAACCTTACTCCACCGTTCGATTTCGGGATTTCGACTCGACGGACTGGGTTAGGTTGATAGGTACCTTTCCTTAAAGAGTCACAAAGGGTGTCCCAGTTCTCATAAAGATGTCTTCGTAGGGATTTTACGGACATTCCATCTATGCCGTGACTCCCTTTGTTCTTCTCCACACGTTTAAGTGCTTCTATTAAGTTTTCCCGTGACAGAATCAGATCCATTAACATGTGATATTTCCTTTCGACGTGAACGTAGAAATCTAATTATGTTATTCCTGCTCCACCCTCATGAAGTCCCCTGTGGATTCACCACTTCCTCCTTCAAGTAAGTCCTTTCGGATTGTCTGCTTCTACACAGGAATTGTATGCCTAGTTTCTCGTTCTTCCTAATTGTTCAGTCCTTCCCTTACCGTCTCGAGTTGGTAAGGTACTATGACCTCTGCTGACTTCTGATTGTTCAGCTATCTATCATTAGATAGGTTACCAAGTGTACTTGGCGTTTCAATCAGACCTCCCCGGGTAAGAGTACAGTCTTTCCCTCCATCTATCTGCTCCATTTACTCTGTACCACCTTCGGCAGTAAGGATTTCGTTTTGATGTGCAAACTCATCCAATGGTACCTAGCCTTATATGAAGTTCGTGTTCCTCAGACCGGAGGTTTGCCGCTCGCTTCCTTCAGATTCCGCGTCACCGCGGACACCCTTGCGTTAAGCTAACCACTACTACTGCCTTCATGGCTCGGGACTTGCACCCTATAGACTGCACCCATGCCGGGCGCACACAAAAACGGGTACCTATATCAGGCACCCGTTTTATATTATCGCAGGACAATCAGAAGGAAAAGACACTCGCTGATTGATTATTGAAACTTGTTCTTAAGAGCTTTTTCTACAGTGTCAGGAACCAGTTCTGATATGTCCCCATTATATTTTGCCACTTCTTTCACAATGCTTGAACTTAAGAACGAATACTGATTATTAGTCATGATAAAAAATGTTTCCACTTCATCATTTAAGACTCTGTTCATGGATGTTATCTGCATTTCATATTCAAAATCAGAAACAGCCCGCAAGCCTCGGATGACAGCATTCGCATTAACAGATTTTGCATAATCCATCAGCAGCCCCTGAAACGAATCAACTTTAACATTTTTAAGATCCCTTGTAACTTCTTCTATCAGCTGAATTCTTTCTTCAACAGTAAAAAGAGGTTTTTTTGAAGAGTTATTCAACACAACTACATAAACCTGTTCAAATACCTTTGCCGCTCTCTTAATAATATCCAGATGGCCATAAGTTATTGGATCGAAGCTGCCTGGACAAACCGCAATGCCGCCCATTGATATCCCCCTGTCATGTTCTTATTATGTATCGTTTTCCATAAGCATTCTAAGTATGTATTATTCTGCCCAGCTGTAGATAGAGATAGATATTATCCCGTAATTTTCATGTTTCCGCTGAACCAGTCTTCCGAATGTATCAGGGAGTTCTACATCAGAACCATGTTCGCACAGAATCGTTCCCTGACCCGAAAGCAAATCATTCTCATCAATTACCTTCAGAAGCTTAAGAAGCTGCTGCTTGCGGTAAGGCGGATCAAGAAATATATAATCGAAAACCAGATCTCTTTTTAATATTGCCTTAATGGCACGATCCGCATCATTTCGATACACTTCCACCTTTTCTTCAAAACCGCATGTCCGAATATTTTCATGGATGGTTTGGATGGCCTTTCCGTCCCTATCGACAAAAATGACCTTGTCTGCTCCTCTGCTGAGGGCTTCGATGCCAAGACCGCCGCTGCCCGCAAATAGATCAAGGCCAAGGCCCCCGTCAAAATACGGCCCAATTATATTAAAGATAGCTTCTTTTACTTTATCAGTCGTCGGACGGGTTGAACTGCCCGGAACAGCTTTCAATATCTTCCCTTTTCTTGTTCCTGATACCACTCGCATACTATCACCGCTAACCTGCAAAATTTTAATTTTCCTGCCTGTTCAGATGGGAAAACTGCTTTTTTCTATCCTATCCTACCATATCTTACAATTGGTAGCCACCCGGCAAATTGTAAGCGGAATCATCAGCTGGAAAAAAATATAGTATGAAGTGTATATCCATAAGGATTGTGGAAATAATGTAATTAACAGCATCTATTCGAGGATGTTGTTGCCAACCGCGGAGAAGACTTACGTTTCCCCATAAGTTCTTCCTCCGGTTTCTCCTCTCCCTTTGCCTTCTATCCTGAAAAGGATATAGAAGGACCCTGCAGTTATCTGCAGGGCTTTTTATTTTGATTTAGTCCGGTTCAGCTTTCAGCTGAATCTCTCTTTCTCCTTCTTCAGCAGTCACTCCGAAGAGTGATTTAAACCATTGGATTTCCATAAATACGGTTCCGTTTTGATTGGTTAATGGATTTTCAAGCAGTCCATAGTCTTCTTCATTATAAATGAAAACATTTTTATTTAAGTAAAACCGATAACTGTTATTCCCTTTTGACAAAAGCATCGTTTCCTCACTGGATAGGATCTTAACTTCAAATCCTAATGCCTTCATCGTAGCTGCAAATGGAAGAAGCCTCTTTCCATCCCTATAGATTAAATCAATGCTTGCTTTCTCAGCACCAGACACCAATAGCTTTTTTTCTTTCTGGAAATACAGAGGAACAAATGGAGCATCGCTTTTGGTATTCATCGTGAAAAAATGTGTGTTAAGACCTTTCACATCACTTAAGAGCTTGTCCAGCTTTTCTGCATTCAGAGAATTCACCTTTATTACTTGCATAAGAAAGGCTTTCAGCTCATCTTCGGTTAACTCGCCCTGCAGTTCCTGCAGGACCGCGCTTCCTTTCGAAGAACTGGGTTTCATATCTAATAAGCCTGCTGTGAAAACATCGATTACCCAGGTTTGAGAGTCCTCTGAAAACTTTCTTTGAAACAGTATAGTAATAAGATTTTTTTCCAGCTGTGCAATCTTAGTGCGAGGAGAGGTAATAAGGATATTTTCATCTTTATATTCAGGGTATTGATCAGTAAAGATAATCGTCAAGAATGGCAAATCTCCAATCTCATTTAGTTTCTTGAAATTGAAGCTGGCTGCCTGGATTTCTTCTGAGTATACCTCTGCGTTGTTAATATCTTTCTTCAACAGCGGTTTTTGCTGCCAGTAAAGAGTTGGAACATTCCCTTTGCCCTCGAAATAATAATAATTGATATGATCTAATTTCTTTCGGGCTTTTAGCCGGATTCCCGCAGCCCACGAACCCTCTCTTTTGAAAGAATCCGAAATAGTTATGGACAAGCCTTCAGCCTTTTGGCCGGGAAATTTCACAAACCAATCAGTTAACAATAATGCTTTATTTCTTTCATTTATCGGTACAGTATACTCAAATATCATCTGATCATCAGAAGAAAAAAAGGTAAAAGGATTTTCGTCTGCTGAATCACAGGCTTCTCCGGCTCCATTCTTGCATTTCCATTTAAATAGAGTGTTGGGGATAACAAGCCTATATTCTTCTTGTTCCATGAGTCCGTGTATCTTTTGGGTGATTTTAAGTTCTTTTTGACGTGTTTCAACTATGATTTCCTGTGTAATAGCCCCGGAACTCTCCAAGGCAATCGCATGCTCAGAATAAGCCTGCCACTGCCAAAACAGCATGCCTGAAATGATTCCAGACAAAATAAAAAAAATAAGTAAGGATGCCTTCCACATTGCTATGCCCTCTTAATCAATTTTCTTTTAACCTAACAATACCAAAGGGAAGGTCATCCGTCACATTTATTTTGTATAAATTGTATGAAATTTCATCTTATATGCCCGGAAGAGTTTTTCAGGAAACGCAGGTGCAAGGATCATAAAATTTCTCGCCACATTCCTCAGTTCATTTTATGCAAAATCAAAGTCCATACCATGATCTGAAATACCGCTCACATCACCAATACTCATGCAGGTAAATGCCCAATCACTAAATGATACACCTTGTGACGATATAAATTCTTCAAGTTCGCCAAGGTTCAGGGAAAAGACATCCATATTATTAGCTGCTGCCAGCATCCCTTTTGCACTGAGTGCTGCGATGATGGAGACCACAACAAAACCATTCATATGATGAATATGCCTTTTTTCAATTGCAGAAATATCCGACTTTACTAAGTATGCTGCCCATAGAAGAAATGTCATCGAAAGAAAAAGGTAAAGCATTCATTCACTCTCCCCTCTGCTTTTTAGGTGCTACTTCTATTTTTATGCTGAAAATGATAAAGTATGGATGGACAAAAGGCATTTTATTTTTAAGAAGTGAATGCTAAGAGTTTTAAGGGGGTTCTAATTTTGATACAGCGTTTTATAGAAATTGGTGAAGGATACTCTGATATTTATGAATTAATTGAAATCGCCCGGGCAAATAAGCATCGATTGTCCCACATGGCTGCTTTCCATACGAGCATTGATAAAAAAGAAGTGGCCTCCCTGGCAGTCATACTGAAGCCGACAGACCCTGGCGGATTTCAGCCCTTATATATTTGCCGGGAAGGGATACCGAATCCAAAGGCAGCACCAAATAAACGATATGAATTATTCGCGGATGCTGCGGAAGACTTGAATAAGGAAATTATTCAGCTGACAGTAAAGCCTTCTGTTATTTTTAATGAAAAGGAATTATATTTTCAGTATTTGATTGGGATTTTAAGGCTTAATCACTATATTGCTCCGCTGCAATAAAAGATTTCACAAAAAGGCATGAGCTTATGCTCACGCCTTTTTAGATTCCCATTTTATAATCATATTCTTTAGCCTTGTCCGGTTTGGAATTTTCAAATTCCGTTTTAAGGAACGGCTTATAGGATGGCTCCACTTTTTTAACAAAAGAGTAGGAGTTTATCTTCTCCATAATTGTTTCCGTATCGGCAAGATCACAATATAGCACTACATATTTCAGCCGTTTTGAAACATAATGCACATTTCCAAATCTTCTTAACATTTTCGCCTGTTTTAATGAATAAAGCCATACAATTATTCCTTGCCTTTGACCAAGCATATAGTTTTCCCCTTCAGCGATCGTTTGTTTTATTTAGTCTAGCATAGAAAAATGACAGTTTTCAATGGGAAGGTTCAAACTGTGTACTAATCCCAAAACAAAAACCAGCATATGCTGGTTTTTTTAAGCAGAACACCCACAGCTGCCCCCAGAACCGCAGCCTCCTCCGCAGCTTGATTCAAAGAAGGGATTGCCGGCAGGAACTTTAATATGTTCAGAAACAGAACGCCCTATCAGCATGCTTACCTCATCCAGCAGGTTTTGCAGGCCAGTTTCGGCTCTTCTGAATTCTGCCACATGGGCATCCATATCCATGTCGCGCTTTAGCTCCCTTATGGACATCATCACTCTTTTGTATTCAGGATGATATTTGCCAAATCGCTGAACTTCTTCATACAGTTCTTTCATTTTGACAAAGTCCTGTATCTTCCTTTGTGTTTCACGGCTGTTCTTTAATTTATATAAACTTTTGCGGTAATGTTCCGCTTCCTCAGATTCAGTAATCATCGCTGCAAGTTCGTCAGCTTTGTCCAAAATAGCCATTCTTTCTAATGTAGCAAGCAAAACAGCTCACCTCCGTTTCTTATTTTATCATGAAACGGTTTAAAGCTAAAGCAAGTAAACTATGGGATCACCACAATAAACTCTCTTTTTGAAGATGCTTCATCACTGTTGCCTTTTATGAGCTCCAGTCCAATTCGATGCTTGCCTGATGGAAGTCCTTTGACTATAAAAGCAGCTGAATGGATTTCATCTTTCTTCTTTCCGTTTACATACAGCAGAATTTTGCCCTTTTCTTTGCTGCTTTGTTTCCTAAAGGAAACATCCTGCACAATGCATTCAACGAAAATGTCTCTTCCTTTCACCTGGTGCCTGACAAAAAAAGGATCTTTGGCTGCGCTTTCCACGCCTGAAGGAGCCATTAGAGATGCTGCTTCAACTTCTTTTACCGGACTGGCTTCCATTTTTGTTTCTGGTTCTGGTATATCTTTCTGGCATGCTGCAAGTACAAAAATAACCAGCAATAAGAAAATGCATTTTTGCCTTTTCATTATTTTACACTCCTTAATGATGTCATCCGTAACCATCTGATAAAGATAGTGTTTGCCCAGCAGCTTATTTTTACTCTGTAATTATTAAAGTGACAGCGCCTTGCCCACCACTGACACAAGTCAGGTGCTTGACAGAACAAATAAAAAGCTCTCTCGGGTACGAGAAAGCTTCCTAACTGGATTGAGAATTCATAGCCTGAAACATGCTCATCATCATGGAAGCCATTTGCACTCCATTAGTAAACTTTTCAACTTGGTGGGGAATCGTTTTTTTGTAATAATGCAGCGCGGCCACTTCAAGAGATTGAATTTCATTTGGATTTCTGCTCAGTGTTCTATACCAATGAGGCTGCTCACGTATAAATTGCTTTAGTTCCTTTTTTTGTTCAAGATACTCGACAATATCTTTTCTCATCTGTTTAACCCCTTAATCCTTATTAAATGTAAATGGGCTGCTTGGTTTAGTCATACTTGGCTTTGAGCCTCCTGATGGTTTCTGGCCGCCGCCTTGGAATTGGGAAATAACACCCTGCACTGCTGAAAGCGCCTGGCTGAGATTACTGATGTACCCCTGCATTTGATTCGCATCCATTTGCTTAAGAGTATCCATAATACTGCCCATCCAGTCACTTTTTTTCTCCTCTGGCTTTTGTGCTTCATCTTTGTTTTCTCTATAGGAATCCCACCTTGAATCTTCTTCCCCAAGCAAATACCAATCCTCATATAATTCCTGCCACGTTTTATTTCCAGCCCTGACTTCCTTGATGATTCGCGGATTCTGTTTAACAAACTCTTTAAACTTATCGACGGAGGGATGAAGTTTCGTTTTGGTCATGCCATATCACCTCGTTCTGATGCAAATGCCTATAATACCATATGAATAGGAATGGAAAAGGTGAATGAAATGTCTGATCTGCTGAGTCATTAAAAATTCAAAAATTCTGCCATTAATGATAATATATGAAGCAGAAAGTTATCGAAAGGTGAATTATAATGAATAGAGATCTTATGGAATTATTAGATCAGTGCACTAAGAATGCAACTGAGGAAGAATTAAACGCTTTAGAATCCCTGCTATTAGGTTTTCATAAAAGACAGACAGGTCAAAACGGCTCCTATATCGGCGGACTTCTTCATATGGAACGGCAAATAACTGAGGATGAATGCATTCTGACTGTTCCTTTAAGTCAGATAGTCAATAATCCGCTCGGCATTCTCCATGGGGGAATAACCGCAACCATTATTGACTCTGCCATGGGAACACTTGCAGCTTCACTGCTTCCCGAAGGCTTTGGGGCTGTTACCACACAGTTAAACATTCATTATCTTGCAGTTGGTAAAGGGGAATACGTGACATGCAGAGCGACGATTGATCATAAGGGCACAAAAAGCATGGTATTAACTGCAGATGTACGCCGTTCTGATGGAAGAAAAATTGCACAGGCAACAGGCAGCTTTTTTATCATCGAAAAGAAAAACGTTAAAAATTAAAAGCAGGTGGGAAGATGGTCACCGCTATCGTTATACCAATAATTTGCCTTTATTTTTTTTGGCTGACAAAAAAGGAAATGCGTGAGGGTTATGAGAAGTGGGCAAGCTTAAAAAATGTTCCTGAAGAGGCAATAATATCGGGCGAAGTCGTCCAAATCAGCGAGAACAGGCAGCGCTATAGTTACAGCCGCTATGTTCATGTTCTTGAACTGACCCTCCAAACAAAGAGCAGCAAGCATTCCAATATAAAAAAAATCACCCCTTTAATGAAGAATACCAGAATCCCTTCTGTAAAAATTGGCGATTTCGTTCACCTATATGGAAATTGGAAGGATGACTTCTTTCAGATTGGCCGTATTCAAAATGCTAAAACTAAAAAAGAGCCTCATTCTGATATTATCCCCTCTAAGTAGACAGTGTAAAAAGACCATCATAAAAAATGGTGATACACTTAACTTGGAGGGGATTTTTCATGGGGAAAACAGGAAGAACGTATCAAAAATATACAGAGGATTTTAAAATAAGAGCAGTAAAACTATACAAAGAAGGAAACAAAAGTTACCGAACAGTATCGGAAGAGCTAGGTCTTCGAAGTCCAACCCAATTAAAGAAATGGGTTATGAAATTTAATCAGGGAGAGTCCTTTGAAGATTTAAGGGGACGTGCAGGCGGTAACACAGACAGTAATCCACTTAAAGGGCGCCCCAGAACGAACTTTAAAAGTATCCAAGAGGAAAGGGATTATTATAAAGCTCAGGTTGAATACCTAAAAAAGCGGTATCCAAATCTACACGAGGAGGGATCATCCCAAAAGCAGAACGATTCGAAATCATAAACGAACTAAGTGGTATTTACCCTATCGCTTGGTTAGCTGAGATTGCGCAAGTCTCAAGATCAGGTTATTATAAGTGGCTTAAAACGACCTCCCTTAGGGAGGACAGGCAGACCAAAGAATATCTAATAAAATCACATATTATGGCTATTCATCATACATACCCTTTTTATGGTTACCCTCGTATGAAAATAGCTCTTAAAGACGAAGGATTTCATATTAATCATAAGAAGGTATATCGATTAATGACTGATATGAATATTCGAGCTGAAATTAGGAAGAAGCGAAACTTCTTCGGAAGGAAGCCTTCCGTTATTTACTCAAACTTATTAAACCGTAACTTTAAGGCTCTAAAACCAGATGAGAAATACGTAACAGACATTACGTATATTCAAGTTGGAGATTCATTTTATTACCTTTCCGTTATACTCGATCTTTATAACAATGAGGTTTTAGCCTGGAATATTTCAAAGAGAAATGACTTAGAATTGGTCCTTAATACAATCGATCTATTAACACAAAAAAGAAACGTGTATGGTGCGATCCTGCATTCAGATCAAGGCTTCCAATACACGTCTAATCAATACCACAAAAAGTTAAAGAAAATAGGCATTCAAGGCAGCCATTCTCGCAAAGGAAACTGCCTCGATAATGCCTGTATTGAGTCTTTCTTCTCTCATCTAAAGACAGAGAAGCTATATCGATCACAGTTTAAAACAGAAAAAGAATTAATTCAAATACTTGAAGAATACATGTATCTCTATAACTATAAAAGATTCCAGAAAAAACTAAACCAGTGTGCTCCGGTTGAATACCGACTCACACTGGCTGCTTAGTCTTTTTTAAGGTTGTCTACTTGACAGGGGTAAGACCATTCTTAGGCTCTTTTTCAATTTTAGCTTTCTACATCAGCTTTTTTTATGAAATTTTGCGTATAATGCTTTTTATAAACTCCAACTCCAAGATGTGTATATTCTTCGTTCAGCAGACTATCCCTATGGCCTTTGCTGTTAAGCCATCCTTCAACGACAGCGGGGGCATCCGTATAATTTGCAGCTATGTTTTCCCCTGCAGCCTCGAATGAGACTCCTCCAGCTTCAAGCCGGTCCGCCAAATCGCCATAAGTTTTAGAAGTATGCGAAAAGTCATTGCTTTCATACATATCTTTACTATGGCCAAAAGCTGCAGCTGCAGTCATATCATCCCATATCAACGGCTGTAAATGATGTCTGACCCTTATAACATTTGTAAGGTCAAGAATTTGCTTTTCTTTCGCTCTCTCTACATCTTCCTCGAAGGCAGGAGAAGGCAAGGGAGGCTCCAACAATTCACCACGGTAAACCATTTCATACGGGCGAAGCTTAATTAAGGTGGCTGCATCCATTACCCTCACACTGGAGAGCGTCCCTGTAAATCTATCTATATTCAGCTGTGCGTAATACTCTCCAACCATAACCAAGGGCCTTGTATTGAGGTCATCTTCAGACAATTCGAAACGGTATGAGCTATCTTTTATTTTAAGGTTGAAATCTGTTTCAAAAAAGACGGATGCATATAATTCACCAATAGGCTGCCCTATTTTGAAAGGATAAATGTCTGCATCTTCACCTGTCGCAAACAAACTAACCACTTTATTTTTGCTTACCCCAGCCTGAATATACTCAGTGCTGCTTATATTATAAATCCACCAATCGTAGCCATAAAAAGAAGGATCTATTCTGGACGGTGCTCCTAAACTTTCTTTAAGCCCCTCGGCGGATTTTCCCATAAGCGATGCCAAGCCTTTTTCAGGGAACCCTGTATTGGAAGATAAACTTTTGTCATTGTTATTTATATCCTTAACTGCACCAGGCTGTGTATTTTCCTGATTGACAAGTATTTCCCCTTTCTCATTACGCTCAATATCAATGTAAAAGCCAGCTGCCAGAAAAATGGAAATCAAAACTAATATTCGAAAAAGTGCCCGCAGAGAACCGTCCCTCCCTTCTCTCATTCATTGTATTTAATGTATTTAAAAGTATAACATGCAGGGTGTCCTCACTGATGGAATTTGAATTAAATTCTCGCAGTATATACTATTAATCATACCATTAGGTGTATTGTTTATCTATTCTTTTCACAACGTCTTGTATATAATGTTTTACTTAAAATAAAAGAGAACACCCTAATGGTGTCCTCTTAATGCTGTGCTTCACTTTCGTGTTTTGAAATATCAGTAAGCGCTTCTCCAGCCTGGTCATCTGTTAAATGACGGACGGCAAAGTCACCGAGTGATACTATTCCAACAAGCTTGTTACCTTCTACAACAGGAAGCCTGCGAATTTGATGTTCAGCCATCAAGCGTGCAGCTTCCCGAGCCTCTGTATCCCTGGTAACGGTTACTAAATGGCTGCTCATAATATCTTCTACTTTGGATGAAGCAGGGTGTTTTTCTGCCACACAGCGAAGAACGATATCCCGGTCAGTAATCATTCCTACTAGCTTTTCATTATCCACAATCGGAATAGCCCCTACGTTTAATTCTTTCATCTTAACTGCCACTTCATACACATTGTCCAATAGAGAACAGCTTTCAACATCGCCTGTCATAATATCACGAATCTTTTCCATTTTTATCCTCCTTCATTTTTCTCTACGATGAATATGGTCCAATAGTGACCGTGCAAGCCCCCTTGAATATATCCAGCACCAATATGTGTTGCCTTTTTGCTTAGAATATTTTCCCGGTGGACTGAGGAATTCATCCAGGCAGCAAACATTTCATCAGCTGTTTTATAGCCCGCCCCAATATTCTCCTTTACGGTCAGAAAAGAAATCTGCTGATTCCTTAACATTTCTGTAGGATTTCCATATGTAGGAGAATTATGTGAAACATATTCTAATTTCATCATGTCAAAAGACTTTTTCCTGGCTGCACCATTCAGATGCAAATCTACAGACAAAGGTTTAAGCCTTAATTCTTTTCGTTTTTGGTTGGCGAGCTCCATAAGCTCATTTTCATTCACATCCATTTTGGGAATGGCAATTTTCCTTCCATGGCCAGGAATGATAATAATTTCACCAGGAAAAATTAAATCAGGGTTTTCTATTTGGGGGTTGCTATTAATAATAGCTTGTAGATCCTGCTGGAATCTTAACGCAATTTCCCAAAGAGTGTCCTTTTGCTCAACCCTGTAATCTGTTGCAGCGCCCGCAGGATCTGCTGTTAAAAATATAAGAAAAAAGAAGATAATGATGGTTTTGAATTTCTGCAATTGACGCTTCCCCTTTCACAGTTTGGCAGCTCCGAGTTTCAATTTGCTTTTGATAAGGCAGCCAGTCCTTAAATTATGCCATTTCAACTAACGTTCTTTGAGAGATGGATGTTTTCTTGCATGAATCCGTTGCAAGTTACGCTTTTTTCTACTATTATTAAATTTGAGATAAACTTGTTAAAATTATGCATGGATCGTTCATCTGAACCATGGATTGTTTTCAGGAGGGACAATTATGAAATTTGAAAACACAAGTCTGGAAAATAAAAAAGCAGACTTAACCCGCTTAGATGAAGTAATGCTTTCACACGGTCTGGTCCGTGAAGGGCAATGGGATTATGAAAGAGTTACATATGACCGTAAATTCGAATTAAAAGAGGGCGTTTTTTACCTTCGTGTGTTTGGATATGCTGCTGAAGGTGATGTAGGAGCACATAAAGCAACTATCCAGCTTATGACTCCCCTGCTTGGCAAGCATTATTATCCGCATGGGATAGAATACGGTGAAGGTGAAAGCTTCCCTAAATCATTAGTAAGTCAATGCGAGAAAATTCTAAGTGAGATCAAAGCAGAGATTGACCAATTCGCTGAGTAATTTTTGCATTTTCATTATGATTAATGAATGTATTTTCTGCATGGAAAAGACGCATGAACATCATGCGTCTTTTTACTTTAGCTGTATGAGCTTCAATATTCAGCAATCAGTGTTCCGGAAGACTGTTTCCGGCAGGTATAATTTTTTGAATTGAGAGATCAACTCTTTTAACTTCCAGTCCGGTTAAATGAACAATTTCATCTTTGATTTCTTTCTGAATCTGAAGAGTTTCCTCCAAAATATTTTTTCCCTTTATTAAGTTAAGCTTAATCTTCACATATACTTCAGTATTCCTAAAAGATATGGAGATCGGGTCTTTTATTTTCTTAAAGAATGTGAATCTTTCATGATTAAGAGGAATGACGCTTTCTCTTTCCTGCAGGCTGGATTCTACGATTGCGGAGATTATATCACTGGCTGCCTGAATCGTCTCGAAGTCAAGATGATCATTATACATCTTTCTTTCACTTCTTTCTGTACGATTTATTAAATACCGGGCAATAATCTCTCAGCTTTAAACCAATTATTTTTTAGTTTTTATAATATTTAATGCATACTATAATCAAAATGTTACGGTCTTTTGATGGTTAACAAAGTGAGGAAAGGGGACTTATTTTGTCTGCGATATTTACAAAACGTTTTTATTAATATTGATTGCTGTAATTCTTATAACTGTCCTTTTTTATTTCATTTTGCCTGTTTCTGTTCCGCTGATTGTTGCATTTATTAGAGCATTAATCCTGGAGCCAGCAGTGAAACTGCTGCAAAATAAAATAAAAATAAGCCGAAGAGTATCCGTACTGATTACTTTTCTGGGATTTGTCCTCTTCATTGGCTTATCAGGCTACTTTATTACGACAAAAGTGATTACTGAAGCCATTAAACTTGTTGAAAATGCTCCTATGTACATTAATGAAATTACAAAAGCATGGCTCAGAGCAGAAACGGACTTTTCCAATGCCGCAAAAGACCTTCCTAAAGACCTTGTTGATGAAATAAGCAACCAAATTCAAGCCTTCTTGAATAAAACGAAGAATGACCTTGTCGCTTACGTAAATATCATGTCTATAATCATTTGGATTATTGACTTTATCCCTATTATTGGCTCCATTGTCATTCTTGGCCCATGGGCATTGTTTCATCTGCTGACAGGAGATTTAGCTATGGGGACACAATTGGCAATTCTTGCAGCCGTCCTCTTAATTATCCGCAGGACAGTTGGCCTAAGATAATGGGCACCCATATAGGGCTATCTCCGCTTGCTACGCTAATAGCCATGTATCTTGGCCTGAAACTCATTGGAATACTGGGCTTCATCATTGGCCCATTACTGGTCATTGCCTTTAATTCCGCAAAAGAAGCTGGACTTATTAAGATGAATTTCAAGATATAAACTTAATGAATAAGTAAAAAAGCGTCAGCTAGGACGCTTTTTCTTTCCTTTATACAACTCAACTGAGTTTTCTTAAAAAAAGTCATAGAAAAAGGATTGTTGAATAGGAATTTTTCTTTCTAGTATCTCAGCATCATTTCTTGGTCCTTTAATTTCGCCTAACTCATATAACTCCATCGGCCTCTTATAGCCAATTATAATCGCTGAAAGGGCATTGATAGACATATGCAGACCTCGTGCTGGAGGGTTTGTGCATTGGCTTCCTTCTTTCTCTTTAAACACCCTGACACCATCGTCAGCAATTAAGTAGCTTCCATTATTCCATGGTGCATGGTGATCCTCAATATGCAGAAAGACATTTTCACTATTTTCAATGAATGAATATTGGCCGAGACACTTTTCAGCATTGACGATTCTCCCCATAAAGTAGGGGAAAACCTCCATTTTTAAATTAGGCTGATTCAGGTAATAAGGAAATGGATCGTGTACTGATGTAATGATCTTTACTTCCTCGACCATCGAATCATGCTGACAGATAAAATTCCATAAATTCACTCTGGCTTCCTGATTTAAAGCTGCAAATTCTTCGACATCCATTTTATTGTCTTTTACCTTAAATAATATATAGCCCTGTCCTTCACCTGCTTCGTCAAAATACACAGCAATCTGGTAGTCAGAATACACAAAGTTCTCCCACCAATATGAGTCTCTTACAAGCCCGCCTGAATACGGCAGCATATACTCTTTATAAATCTTTTCGATGGTTTTTGTGTGCTGGCTCTTGGTAAATCGCTTTATGGTCCCTGAAGATTTTCCTGCCATTTCTAAATCTATTTTGTTAATAAGTGTTTTCTTATATTCCGTGAATATCTCCCATCCGTATTTCCGATAGAAAGAAATATTAAAAGGATGCAAAAATGAAAATAGCTGACCCTTTTTGTTCATCTCGGCCAAAGCGCGCTTTATCAGTCTGCTTACATACCCTTTTCTCCTGAATTCAGGATATGTTGCCACACCTGCAACACCTCCCATGTCCCATTCAAATCCATTAATATGAACTTTAAGAGGGATGATGTGAAGCTTTGCAGCCAGACTCTCCTCTTCCCAGATACCAAAAATGGAATGGCCTTTTAATCGTTCCATCCGGGCTGGGATGTCAGCTTCAGGCACATTGTACTGAAAAGCATACATGGAAAGCCTCATGGCCTCTATATATTCATTCTCTGATAATTTTCTTACCGACACTAAATTCACTCCCAAATAAATATCATCATAAATATTCGCCATAAACTTAATAAGTCCTTTTAAAATATGGAATGGACATTATTATGAGCATAAAAAATACCGCTAAATAGATAGCGGTATTTTTAACCGATTAAGTACCCAAAATCGCCTTAATGACAGAGGTTGTTTCTCCACCGTGATAGAAAACATACAGCAGCAGATAGACTGCAACACCTGTTATGCCAGTAAAAAACCAGATCACACTAGTAACCGGGCCTAATTTTCTATGTGCAGCCAATTTATTTTTATAGCCTGTATATAAAGAGATTATTCCTAATACTGCTCCTACAGTTGCAAGCGTAATATGGAAAATCAAGAAAATTGTATAATAAATTTTTATATCATCAGGGCCCCCAAAAGCAGTATTTCCTATAAAGACTGTTCTGCTGGCATATATGATAAAGAAAATAACAGCAAACACAGCAGCCAAAGTCATTGTTTTTTTATGAGCTTCAAGCTTCTTTTTGCTAATTTGGACCCACCCAATCGCAACAGTTATGGCACTGAGTACAATAAAAGTCGTGCTGATGGTAGGCAGTATAGGCAATGAGTATTCCATAAATTCTTCCTCTCTCCAATATCGGTTTGAAATTCAGTAGTATGCTTTTGATTATTACATAGTTAATTTTAGTAGAGTGCACTGTTTTTTTCAACAAACTGTAAGGCCTTTTAATAAAAGTTCCTTAAATGTTCAATTTTTATCAACTAGTAAGTGATAGATTTCATTGCATGGTTAGGAAAAATTCAAAATCAGTTATTTTTTTATAAAAAAACTCCAGCCTTTGACTGGAGTTTCCATTTATTTTATTAAATGCGGATTTAGCATTGTTTCTTCTTCAGAAGGCGTAATTTCCTGTTCTTTTTTGTACCATGCATAGAAGATTTGCGCAAGGATGATGCCATAGACAATTTCCTGGATGATCTTCATAATTACCCCGCCAAGCTGCTGGTCGTGTAAAAGTGACATTGAATTAAACATTTCCGGTCCGCTGAGGTTCAGGCTTGCCAGTGTCGCAGAAGGGACACACAACTCAAGTGCCTGCGCCCAGGCATTCGGATCAGAATATGAGTTGTACATTGGAGTATCTGCAAATATGATCAGTGCACATGCTGGTGTTAATAATACACCATTGGCAAAAACATACCCTACCTTTTTCAGGCCATCAAGGGACTCCATTTCAGGAAGCTCGTTAATCGTTGGCCACCACATAAAGATTGCAAGCAGGAACAGAGCAGATGTATACACAGTATGGAGCATCATATCCGTTTTTACCACATCAAAAACATCTGGTATGTGGTACATGGAAAATACTCCATTAAACAGGATTATTGCTACTAATGGCTTTGTAAAAAGACGGAATACCGGTTGAATAGCTTTGTGATTAATCACTGCTCTCCAAACCCACTGAGGGATTCCCATAACTACAAGGGGAGGAACAACTAAATACAGTATTGCCATCTGAATCATATGAGCATAAAACATTAAATGGCCCATCAGATCTACCGGGGAGCCCTTAATGGCATATAACACGATCATTGCGACTGTGAAATACACTCCCTGCCTTCTAGTTAACGGCTCGCTATTTTTAAACTTTCCGCGGTACTTTATTGTTAGCATATAGTAACCAGCAAGCATCAATAGTACAAATAAAAAGAAATATGGACTCCAAAGTGCACGAAAACCGAATATTTCTAAAGACATGCTTTCACCTCATTCAATATTGCTCAAACTGCCATAAACGCATCCTGCCATGCTTAATCTGCCTTCGATATTGACAAGTATTATTATACTCTTTTCTGCCTGCATTCTCAATAACCGGAGAGCTGATCAGCTAAAGCTATAGCAGGCATCACATAAAAAGAAAATCGGCCTTTAGCCGATTTTCTCTTATAATTACCACCAAATAACTGTCAAGAAAGCAATAATTGTAATAAACCCGACTAACGCTCCGGAATATAAAAACAAAGATGGTGCTTCATGACCTTTATGGCTCATATGCATGAAATAATATAATTGGAAAACTACTTGCACGAGCGCAAGAATCAGGATGAAAGGTACAACAAACCATCCAGAGAATCCTTCATAACCTGCCGCTACGAAAGCAACAATTGTCAGGAAGATCATAAGTGCAAACGTGATAACTTGATGTTTCATCTCTTCTGCACTTTTTTTGCGTCTATATTCAATGTCTACTCTTGGGTTACCTGAGTTTGGTTGTTGATTTGCCATCAGTTTATCCCACCATTCCCATTAAATATACTACTGTGAAGATGAATACCCAAACAACGTCAATGAAATGCCAGTATAGGCTGGCAACATAGAACTTAGGAGCATTGTAAAGGCTCAGTCCTCTTTTGCTGTTTCGGATCATTAAAGTCGTGATCCATAATAAACCGAAAGCCACGTGAGCACCATGGAAGCCGACTAATGTATAGAAGGCTGAACCAAAAGCACTGCTAGTGAAGCTATGATGGAATTCATGTACGTAGTGATTGAACTCGTAAATTTCCAAACCAAGGAATCCAAGACCAAGCAAAACAGTAATTCCAAGCCATAGCTGCATTTTTTTGAAGTTGAAATTCTTCATATGGTACATTGCGTAAACGCTTGTTAAAGAACTTGTTAATAGCAGCATTGTCATAATGAATGCCAATGGAATTTCAAACAAATCTTTTGCAAGGGCCATATCACTGCTAGGCACTTTGTCTTTTAAAGCAAGATATGTTGCGAAGAGGGATGCGAATAGAACCGTCTCTCCCCCAAGGAAAAACCAGAAACCTAAGAATTTGTTCTTGGCTTCGAGGGTTTGTTTTTCAGGCGACGCCGGCCATGTTTCGTAAGTCATTTTTTGTTCAGCAGCCATTATGCCTTAACCCCCTTATCATTATTATCTTCCAAATCTTCTTTATGAATGTGGTATCCATGGTCATCCTTAACAGAACGAACAAACATTGAACCTAAAGTAATAAGCATACCAACGATTATAACCGGAATACCCCAGCTGTGCTCCGCACGGTACATTGCACCAAATGCAGCAACAAATAGCCCTAAAGAAATCACAAATGGAATGAAAGAGTTATTAGGCATATGGATGTCTCCAAGCGGTTCAGCAGGTGACATGCCTTTTTTGCCTTCCATCTTTTCAAGCCAATATGCATCAAGACCGCGAACCAGCGGAAGCTGCTTGAAGTTGTAGAATGGAGGCGGTGATGGTATTGCCCACTCTAAAGTGCGGCCATCTCCCCAAGGATCATTGCCGACTTTTTCATTTTTGACACTTGTAATAACAATATTAATCAACATAATGATTACTGCAGCTGCCATGAAGAAAGCACCAACAGTACTTACCATGTTCGCCGTCTCAAATCCCTGTCCAGGAAGGAAAGTGAAAATTCGGCGCGGCATTCCCCAAAGACCGAGAAAATGCTGGATAAAGAATGTTAAATGGAATCCAATAAAGAATAATACGAATGTAATTTTTCCAAGGAACTCGTTTAGCATTGTTCCGAACATTTTTGGCCAGTATAGGTGTGCACCTGCAAATAATGCAAAGACAACACCGCCGACAATTACATAGTGGAAGTGAGCAACTACAAAGTAGCTGTCATGGTACTGATAATCCTGAGCAGCTGATGCAAGCATAACACCAGTAACACCGCCGGCTACGAATGAAGGAATAAAGGCAATAGCCCAAAGCATTGGTGTTGTGAATGTAATGCTTCCGCCCCACATTGTGAATAGCCAGTTAAAGATCTTTATACCGGTTGGTACTGCAATTGCCATTGTTGCAACAGCAAAAATCGCGTTAGCAATCGGACCCATGCCAGTTGTAAACATATGGTGAGCCCAAACCATGAATCCTAAGAATCCAATAAGAACCGTTGCGAATACCATGGAAGAGTATCCGAAAAGGCGCTTTCTTGAGAAAATCGCAAATATCTCGGAAAAAATACCGAAAGCCGGCAATATCAAAATGTAAACTTCAGGGTGACCAAAAATCCAGAAGAAATGCTCCCAGATAATTGTATTACCGCCCATTGCCGGATCAAAGAAGTTAGATCCAAACATACGGTCGAAAATTAACAGGAATAATCCTACTGTTAATGCAGGGAATGCAAACAAAATCAATGCAGATGTAACAAAAGTAGCCCAAGTGAACATTGGCATACGCATATATGTCATACCAGGAGCACGCATGTTAATGATGGTAACAAGGAAGTTGATACCCCCGATTAACGTACCTGCACCGGAAATCTGCAATCCAAGTGCGTAGAAGTCGATGCCATGACCTTCAGATGCAATTGATAATGAAGCATATGAAGTCCAGCCGGCATCAGGAGCTCCGCCTAAGAACCATGATAGATTTAAGAAAACTCCACCAAAGAAAAATAGCCAGAACCCTAAAGAATTCAAGAATGGGAACGCAACGTCACGCGCTCCGATCTGCAGTGGCATAACCGCATTCATAAAAGCGAAAATTAGTGGCATAGCCGCCAAGAAGATCATCGTTGTACCGTGCATGGTTAAAATTTCATTATACAATCCTGCACTTACAAAATCATTGTTTGGTACTGCAAGCTGGATACGGATGAACATGGCTTCCAATCCGCCAAGCAAGAAGAAAAATCCGCCAGCTATAAGATAAAGGATTGCGATTTTTTTATGGTCAACTGTTGTTAAGTAGTCCCATAAAACCGCTCCAAAACCTTTTTTCTGTGCTAAGGTACTCACAATTTTACCTCCCTTTTCAAAAAATCCCCTATTGTTCCATTACTTTCAAGCCCATTAAGTATTCTGTAAGGGCATCTAGCTGTTCTTCAGTCAATTCGCCATACGTACCTGTCATTTTATTTCCAGGCTTGAATGTTTCTGGATCTCTTAACCAATCCTTTAGATCTTCTTCTGTATGATCAAGGATACCGGCAATACGATCGCGATCACCGAAGTTTGTTAAGTTTGGAGCTAAACGCGCAGCTTCAGGAGCAGTATTGGCTGGTGTTACAGCATGACATCCGATACAGCTGTTATTGAAGACTTCTTGGCCAGCTTGCGCCAGATCTGTCTCTGCCTGTTTAGGTTCTTTTACATCCTGCATGGCAGTTGCCCATTGATCGAATTGATCACGTGGAACCGCTTTAACTTTGAAATCCATTAAAGCGTGGGAAGGACCACAAAGCTCTGCACACTTACCATAGAAGTAATTGTCTGCTTCTGCGGCTTTTTCACCATCAAACTCCAGCCAGAATTTATTCACGTTGTCAGTGTTTGTATCCAGCTTACCTCCTACAGCAGGAATCCAGAAAGAATGCTTAACATCAGAAGCAATTAGATTAAAATAAACTTTTTCATCAGTAGGCACAACTAATTCCTGGCCAGTGATGATTTCCTGGTTTGGATATTCAAATTCCCACCAGTATAAGTTTGCGCGCACATTAACTACAAGTGCATCTGTCTTGCCTTCTTCATTCTTCTTTTCCATTGGGCCTACATCTGCAAGCTTAAAGGTAGCTGAAACTGTCGGTACAGCAAGAATTAGAAGCAAAAGAATAGGAATAACAGTCCAAATGATTTCCAGTTTGTGGCTTCCCTCAACTTGTTTTGGAATTCTGTCGTCCTTGCGGCGGAATTTAAAAACAACAATAAAGAAGATTACTGTTACGACCGCAATTACTCCTACCATTATTGCAGTACTTAACACCATCAAATCAAATTGTGTTTGCGCCACTTCGCCGGCAGGATTCAGCGTAGATAAATACGGTTTGCCGGAGCAAGCGGAAAGAATGAGCGCCATCATTGCAAACAGAGAAAAAAGACGCCACTTTGCAAGCCTTTTCATAGCTTAATCAAACCCCTCTTTCGTCAAAATTTCATTTTTTGAATTGTTTGATCAAAAAATATGGATAAATCCTCTCTCGTTACTAGCGAAAGAAAGAATTTCCTAACTAAGTTAGATAAGTGTAATGATCACCATAGCTACAAACATGATGGTCAGATATTGCAGGGAGTATACAAACATTAATGTAGCCCATTTTATATCATTGTTAAATTTCCTAGCATATAATCCCGTTAATAACCATCCAATGTTCAAAACTGTGGCAAGGATTAAAAAAGGCAATCCAAGTGATGGCATAAGAAATGGCAGGGGCAATAATGCTGCTACCCATATGTAAATATGCCTTTTGGTAGTTTTAAACCCTTTTACAACTGGAAGCATGGGAACTCCCGCAGCCCGGTATTCCTCCACCCTTCTCATTGCTAAAGCATAAAAATGAGGAGGCTGCCAAATAAAAACGATAGCGAACAGCACCCAAGCCATGGGGTCGAGATTGCCATCGGCAGCTGCCCACCCGATCAGCGGGGGAACTGCCCCTGAAATGCTGCCTACAATCGTATTGGATACAAATCTGCGTTTCGTCCACATTGTATATAAAACAACATAGCTGAAAACGCCAATTAATCCAATTACAACTGCTGCTGCTGTTGTAAACATTAAAAAGGCCGTACCAAGGCCAATAAGCAGAAGGCTCAAAAGTGCAACCTTGCCCGGGTTTACTTTCCCAGTAACAGTTGGTCTTCCTTTTGTTCTTTCCATTAATGGATCAATGTCGCGGTCAATATAATTATTTAAGCTGCAGGAGCCTGCAATAATCAATGAGGAGCCAATGACTGTATAAAGAACCAGATCAAGATTATTGAAAAATCCTTTTCCGGAAAAATGCAGTGCAAGCCAAAGACCGGTGAAGGTGGTAATCAGATTGGAATTTACAATACCTATTTTGATAAGGGCAAGGAAATCCTTCCAAACTGTGGTCTCAGGTATATCATTTTGTAGGCTTCGCTCACTGTCCTCAATAGCAGCATCACTCAAAGCCCGTGAGTTAGACATATCTTTTCCTCCTTTATCTCTTATCGCAGACAAAAGCTATCTTTGCACTACACCTACTATAAAGCATAAATGCCTGTAAAGCTATGTTCGCGATAAAAAACGAGGGGTAAACCCTGGATGAATAATAATAATCCCGATAGTTTTCTACCATTAATAATGTATTTAAACTGTTTATTATCTAGATGAAGCTAAACCATTTCTCTGTATATTAAATCACACTTTAAAACTCTTTTGTGAATTTTTTTAGAATAATTTATGACTAATTTGTGTCAAAAATTAAATTCACTTAAAGAATGGTTGCTTTTTTGAGATAATAAAACTGCTTTGAAAACTACAGAAGAAAAAATATACTCACTTTTATGTATTTTTTGATACTTTCCGCGACAGGGGATATCCATTTTATACCCCCTTTATATTTCTAGCAAACTCCATTACAAGTTTCAACCTTTTTTACTATAATTAACTTTATAATTTTTATAACTGTTGTAAAAAAAGCTTTATTCCTGTACTATCGAAAAAGTAAAATGACGCCATTACTATATGGCTTTTTATAGAATCTTTGTTAAGATAGATAACGGACAAATACTTAGTAATTCAATTGTTTACCCATTGATAAACATAGAATATTTAAAGAAGGTGAAAGGCTTTGCAAAGATCTTTAAAATGGTTTGCCGTTCTTACAACTATCGGCATGCTTTTAATTTTGCTCGGCGGTGCTCTGGTAACGAAAACTGAATCAGGAATGGGATGCGGGAAATCCTGGCCGCTTTGCAATGGCGAATTTGTTCCAAGCGATATTACACCTGAATTGATTATCGAACTGGCTCACAGACTTGTTTCAGGCTCAGTTGGGTTCATGGTCCTGATATTATCGATTTGGACATGGAGAAAAATGGGACATATAAGAGAAACAAAGTTTTTATCACTCACTTCGTTCTTCTTCCTTGTCCTGCAGGCTTTAATCGGAGCGGCCGCAGTAGTATGGGGGCAATCTGATTTTGTACTTGCCCTTCATTTCGGGATTTCTTTAATATCATTTGCTGCAGTACTGCTTCTGACTTTGCTTGTTTTTGAAGTAGATAAGAAATTCGAGGCCGAGAAGCTCATTATTGATAAAAGAATGAGGAAACATATTATTGGAGTTTCTATTTACAGCTATGCTGTTGTATACACTGGGGCGCTTGTGCGCCATGTTAATGCAAGTCTTGTCTGCCGTGACTGGCCGCTTTGCTTTAACGGTTCTTTCGCTCTTCCGGAAAATATGTACGAATGGGTGCAAATGGGCCACCGGGCTGCTGCCGGATTAATTTTTATATGGATCGGTTACATTACTTATCTTGCAATTAAGCATTACAGGGAACAAAAAGTTGTTTATTGGGGCTGGATCATATCATTTATCTTAGTATCGCTGCAGGTAGCTGCTGGTGCATTAGTTGTTTTAACCAGACTTAACTTGTATATAGCTCTTGCCCACGCCTTCTTTATTTCCTGCTTATTTGGAGTATTAAGCTATTTTATCCTTCTATCCTCACGGAGCAGGA
Organism: Cytobacillus sp. NJ13; assembly: GCA_030348385.1. NCBI lineage: Bacteria > Bacillati > Bacillota > Bacilli > Caryophanales > Bacillaceae > Cytobacillus > Cytobacillus sp. NJ13. The sequence continues at coordinate 1,880,965 of JAUCFP010000006.1, forward strand.
AGAATGAGCTTGCTGTTTCAGCTGTTAGGGAAAAAGAGAACAATGATGAATCAGCTATCCCGACCATTACTTCCATTCCATAATTGCTTTAAACAAAAGAGCTTCGGCCAATTGCCGAAGCTCTTTTGTTATATATATCCCAGTCTAACGGGCAGTTTGGTTCAACTAACAATCAGTGGGGTATAAGCCCCGCCACCGATTGAAGTTTCACTTTATTTTGACAGCTCCAGCAATAAGTCTCCAGTTTGAATTGCTTCACCGTTTGAGACGTGGATGTCTTTAACTGTTCCAGAGAATGGCGCCTGTACAGTGGTTTCCATTTTCATTGCTTCTGTAATCATTAAGTGATCGCCTTTTTCGACTTTTTCACCTTTTTCCGCAAGGACCTTGATTACAGTTCCCGGCATGCTGGCAGCAATATGACTTTCATTATGCGGATCAGCTTTTGCCTTGGAGGCTACAGTTGCTTTAATGCTTTCATCTTTTATGCTTACTTCACGAGGCTGGCCATTTAGCTCAAAATACACAATTCGTGTGCCATCAGCTTGAGGCTGGCCAATAGAAACTAATTTAACTATCAATGTTTTACCTGTCTCAATTTCAATTTCTACTTCCTCACCCAGTCTTAATCCATATAGGAATGTTGGTGTGTCAAGAACAGAAATATCACCAAACTGTTCACAGGTCTTAATATAGTCCATAAATACTTTTGGATACAGTGCATAAGCAATTGCATCAAAGCTTGTAACCTGCCTGCCCAATTCTTTAAAGAGTTTTTCTTTTAAAGCATCGAAGTCCACATCTTCAAGAAGTTCCCCCGGGCGGACAGTGATTGGCTCCCTGTCCTTCAATATGACCTTTTGCAGTTCTGCCGGGAATCCTCCATATGGCTGCCCTAAGTAGCCTTCAAACAATTCTACAACTGAGTCAGGAAAATCCAGAGATTTGCCTTTATTCAAAACATCCTGCTCTGTCAGCTGATTCTGGACCATAAATAACGCCATATCACCAACTACCTTGGAAGAAGGTGTAACTTTAACGATATCACCAAACATTTGATTCACACGGGAATACATGTCCTTAACTTCATCCCACTTATCTCCAAGGCCAACAGCTTTAGCCTGCTGCTGAAGATTACTGTATTGTCCGCCAGGCATCTCATGCTGATAGACTTCTGAATGAGGGGCCTTCATGCCGCTTTCGAAGTCCTGGTAGTATTTGCGCACATCTTCCCAATAGTAAGATAACTGCTCAAGCGCCTGGATATCAATTTTTGGCTGTCTGTCATTCCCCTGCAGAGCGTAATATAAAGAATTAGCACTTGGCTGGGATGTTAAGCCTGCCATTGTGCTTAGAGCAGTATCCACAATATCCACTCCAGCTTCAATAGCCTTTGCATATGTGAAAATTCCATTTCCGCTCGTATCATGAGTATGAAGATGGATCGGAATGTCAACAGTCTCTTTCAATTCAGAAATAAGGGTGTAGGCTGATTGCGGCTTCAATAAACCAGCCATATCTTTGATGGCCAGTATATGGGCCCCCTGATTCTCTAACTCTTTTGCCAGGTCTTTATAGTATTTAAGATTGTACTTTGTTCTGGCAGGATCCAAAATATCACCTGTATAACACATGGAGGCTTCTGCAATTTTTCCTGTCTGGCGGACAGCGTCAATTGCGACTTCCATCCCTTTAACCCAGTTAAGGCTATCGAAAATTCGGAAGACATCGATGCCAGCGTAGGCTGATTTTTCAACAAACTCTCTTATTACATTATCCGGATAATTTTTATATCCAACTGCATTTGAAGCACGAAGAAGCATCTGGAATAAAACATTTGGCATTTTTTCGCGCAATGCCAGCAGCCTTTCCCAAGGATCTTCTTTGAGGAATCTGTACGCAACATCAAAAGTTGCTCCACCCCACATTTCAAAGGAAAACATATCCGGAAGCAATTTTGCTGTCGGTTCTGCGATATGCGTCAAGTCATTTGTCCTTACTCTTGTCGCCAGCAATGATTGATGGGCGTCACGGAAAGTCGTATCCGTAATTAAAACTTCTTTTTGTTCTTTTATCCATTTAACAAGCCCTTCAGGGCCATGATTGTCAAAAATTTGTTTTGTGCCGTCCTGGTAATCTGTACTGTATTGTAATTTTGGCACCCGCGGCTCTTCAAATACCGGACGTTTTTTCTTTTCAATTCCCGGGAATCCATTAACAGTTACATTCCCGATATAATTCAGCATCTTCGTTCCGCGGTCTTTCCTTTTCGGGAACAGGAATAGTTCAGGAGTTTCATCAATAAATGATGTATCATATTCTCCTCTTAAGAATTTCTCGTGTTTTACTACATTCTCAAGGAAAGGAATATTTGTTTTAATGCCCCTGATGCGGAACTCCTGCAGGTTCCGAACCATTTTTGATGCTGCCTGCTGGAAAGTCATAGCGTGCGTTGAGAGTTTAACAAGCAGTGAATCATAATATGGTGTGATCACTGCCCCCTGGAACCCGTTCCCTGCATCAAGACGCACACCGAAACCGCCGCCCGATCTGTAAGCCATTAACCGGCCAGTATCAGGCATGAAGTTATTTAAAGGATCTTCTGTTGTAACACGTGATTGAATGGCAAATCCATGAATATGAATATTTTCCTGTTCAGGAACACCCACTTCTTTGCTGTGCAGCGCGTAGCCTTCAGCCACTAAAATTTGTGTTTGTACAATATCAACTCCTGTTACCATTTCGGTGATCGTATGCTCAACTTGCACACGCGGATTTACTTCAATAAAATAAAACTGATCACCTGATACCAGGAATTCCACAGTTCCTGCATTAATATAATCTACCTTCTTCATAAGATTGACAGCGGCCTGGCATATATCATCTCTTAATTTTTCCGAAAGGGATACGCAGGGTGCTACTTCTACAACCTTCTGATGGCGCCTCTGGACTGAACAATCTCTTTCATATAGGTGGACAATATTTCCTTCATGGTCACCAATGATTTGAACCTCTATATGTTTTGGCCTTTCTATGAATCTTTCAACATAAACTTCATCATTGCCAAAAGCCGCTTTAGCTTCCGACTTTGCACGCTCATATGATTCCTTTACTTCTTCCAGGCTCCTTACGATGCGCATGCCTCTTCCGCCGCCGCCAAGTGAAGCTTTAATGATAATCGGGAATCCATGATTTTTGCCAAAGCTAATCACTTCATCCAGGCTTTCTGCAGGGCCATCACTGCCTGGAATAACCGGAATTTCAGCAAGCTGTGCTTGCGTTCTTGCTTTAACTTTATCTCCAAACATGTCCAGATGCTTAGAAGCAGGACCGATGAATATGATGCCCTCTTCCTCGCACCGTTTTGCGAATTCTATATTTTCAGACAGGAATCCGTATCCAGGATGAATGGCATCAACATCACTGCTTTTCGCAATATCAATGATTCCTTCAATATCAAGATAGGCATCAATCGGTTTTTTACCCTCCCCTACCAGATAAGCTTCATCTGCTTTATAGCGGTGATAGGATCCGGAGTCCTCTTTAGAATAGATGGCTACCGTGCGGATATCCAGCTCTGTGCAGGCACGGAAAACACGAATGGCAATTTCTCCTCTGTTGGCTACTAATACCTTGTTAATTCTTCGGCTCAAACAAAACACCCCGTCTTTATGTATTTTTTGGCAATATTCTGCCAAATTAAAGTTGAGGCCGGGTGGGTTTCCCGCTAGCCGGCCTAAATAACTTTGATTGGCTGCTCCCTGATGGAAGCAATTATGTAATCAGCTTCTGCTGATTGATGTATAAATAAAGCACTGAAAAGTTTTCTGTGCCTATTTACGAATGGAAAATGATTTTTCAGAAGCCAGTTCCATGGATTCCGGTTTTGCCTGCTCATTTTTATTTTTGTATTTTTGTTCATAATTTACAAACATAGATACATTGACTAAAATCCCCATTGCAATCGAAAGCTGAAGCAGAGATGAACCTCCATAGCTGATAAAAGGAAGTGTGACACCAGTCAGCGGCATAACACCGGAAATCCCTGCAAGATTGATGAATGCCTGAATTCCTATCATGGCGGATATGCCAATAGCCAATAAGCTGCCAAAAGCATCTTTACACTTTAAACTGATAAAGATTCCCCTCAGGACAATATACCCGAGAAGCAAAATCACAAAACCTACTCCAAATGCCCCAAGCTCTTCTGCAATTACAGCCATAATGAAGTCTGTATGAGCTTCAGGAAGATAACCAAGCTTTTGTATACTTTCACCCAGGCCCAGCCCTTTTAATCCCCCTGCACCAAGGGCAATATAGGAATTCGAAAGCTGATACCCAAATTCTGAACCAAAAGGATCTCTAAATGCTTCGACCCTGCCCATTCGATAAGGTGCGAAAATCTTATCTTTTAACAGAAGGATAAAAGGCGCAGCTAACAAAACTCCGAATAGTCCAAGTCTAAATATGTTTTTGAAATTCATGCCTGAAGTAAAAATTATGGCAGCAGCGACCAGAAAAATAATCATCGCCGAACCAAAGTCAGGCTGAACTGCAACAAGCAAAGCGGCTAGAATCAGATAAGCAAGCGGGGGAAGAACTCCTTTATTAAACTCATTAATATAGGGCTGCTTTTTTGCATAGACAGCTGCTAAATATATAATGACTGAAAGCTTGACAAATTCTGCAGGCTGAAGGCTTCTGCTCCCGATTTCAAACCAGCTCATCGCCCCTCCGGCTACTTTTCCAAAGATAAATAGCGCAATCAGGCCGAATAACGAAATGAACACCATCGGAACAAGAAATTTATTGCTTTGCATAGCTTTGTAAGGAAATAGAGCGACAATAATAAAAACAACTGCTGAGATAATTAAATGCATTTTTTGCTTATTATAAAAAAAGTCGCTTTCCTGACCATAGATCTGCACAGCTGTTACCATGCTTGCACTGAAAACCATAATGAGTCCAAAAACAGATAACAGGGCTACTGCAATAATCAGGGTATAATCATATGATTTTAATATTTTTTTAAACATCCAGCCCTCTTCCCTTATCTTCTAAGTTTATTACTTATTCTACTATAGTATTGAATATCCTGCTTTGAAGAAAAGAAAAGTTAATTTAAATGTAACACAGCAAAGAAAAAAATTCTATAATTATGTCATACTAATTTTAAATTAAGTTATACAATTTTAACTATTCTATTCTTATTGATATACTATTTCAATCCTTTTAAAGTTTATCCGGTTATAAAAAAACTCAAACAATCTTTAAAAGATGTTTGAGTTTTTTTTTATTTTTTTACTGAGGCTTCGTGGAGCATGGATAGCTCCCTTTCCAATTCATCTAAAATAGCCTTGCCTTCAGCCTCTTCAATTAATCCAAGACGGACAGCAAAATCTATTTCTCTGGATAAGCCAAACATCTGGGTATCAAGAACCTCTTCATATAGAGGACATTGAGGCATAGTCAGGTTATCCATTTGCACCTTAATTAATTTTAATATTTTAGCAGCATCAGCCTTTAATAGAGCATTTGCTTTTTCTTTGTGATCAATAATCATGTCAGAAGCCAATTTTCAATCCCTCCATTTCCGAGCGATTATCCTATCTATAAATTTTATACTTAAGCTTGGAAAAAAGCAAGGATAATAAGGGATTCCAAAGAGAAATGATTCTGGTTTTTCTGTTAGAACACTTCTATTATGGCATGTCATCAGCGCACTCCAGGATTCGTTTTGTTCATTAATATCGTCTTAACCAATTGAGCGACTGACAAGCAGCTTAAAAATCTGTATACTTAAACATACATACTTAAAGCATACATGGAGCTGCCAGGAGGTTCAATATGGAGAATATAATTGCCTTTAAAGGAAACGTTAAATACCAAATCACCTTAGATCCAGGAGTCTGGATATTCGATGATCGGAGGGTCGATTTGACAACATACTTTACACAAGAAGATATCAGGAAAAATGAACTTGAAGAATATACCAAAGCAGTCTCAAAGCATTGGGATAGAGAAATCATGGAAGGTGCAGTATTTCCTCCAACACTTAAAACAGAAAAGAAATTTGAAAAAGAAAAGGTTCTTACCGGGACATTCGGTATACCTTTTAAACCATTCCTTATGAATGCAGAACCGAAGGAGAATGCAGAAATCGTTATTATTGAAAGCGAAGATGGGGAGGCCCGATTAACTCTACCTCAAGCCGAGGAATTAATATTGGGGTTCTCAAAGGATGGAAAGCCTTTAAAAGAAGATGGGCCAGTTCATGTCTATTATGGAGATGGAAGCAATCAAAACTCCCCCATAAAAAGAGTGAAGGCATTTAGAGTGGAATGACCGGAGAGGGCGATTGTGCATCGCCCTTTTTATTTTGGGAGCTAAACGGACATAGACCTCCCCGGCATACAGACTGCAGATTTCAAAGCTTCTTCCATGCTGGCTATAATAGGTCAGCAGCAAGCTGGGCAAGGCCAGATCTCTCACCTTTAACAAGCTTGACATGGCCGGAGATAACCTGATCTTTGAATCTTTCCACGACATAGGTGAGACCGTTGTTATAAGCATCCAAGTAGGGATGATCAATTTGCTCAGGGTCTCCCATCAGGACAATTTTACTTCCTTCCCCCACCCTGGTTAAAATGGTTTTTACTTCATGTTTTGTCAGGTTCTGCGCTTCATCTATAATGATAAATTGATCTGGTATGCTTCTGCCCCTGATATATGTCAGAGCTTCAACCTCAATAGAGCCCATACCAGCCAATATTGCATCCAATTCACCTGGCTTTTTGACATTAAACAAGTACTCCAAATTATCAAAAATCGGCTGCATCCACGGCCTTAACTTCTCTTCTTTTTCTCCGGGAAGGAATCCCAGATCCTTTCCTACCGGGACAATAGGGCGAGCCACCAGCAATTTTTTGTAATGACCATAATCTTCTGTCTGCATTAAGCCGGATGCCAGCGCCAGAAGAGTTTTCCCAGTCCCCGCCTTTCCGATAAGCGTAACAAGCGGCAGATCATTTCTCAGCAAGAGCTCCAGAGCCATTGTCTGCTGGACGTTCCTGGGCTTGATCCCCCAAATATGATCATGGTCAAAAATGAGCTTTTTCACTTTCTTTCCACTTTTGTCCACAATACCAAGCGCAGACGAAGATGAACCCAGCGCATCTTTCATCACCAGAAACTGATTAGGGTAGAAAGGATGGTTCGCTATCTCTGATAGCGGCAGTTCTCCTTTTTCATAAAAGCGGTTCATAATATCGAGGCCGATATAGACTTCCAGAAAACCAGGATATAAATGATCATTTTCGACTACCCGGTCACTTAAGAAGTCTTCTGAAATTAGCCCGATAGCATCTGCTTTAACTCTGACAAGGGCATCTTTGCTTACAAGAATTACTGTTCGTCCATTTTCTTTTGTCTCTTCCTCAAGTGATAAGTTTTTTGCAACTGCCAAAATCCGATTATCATTTGTTTTTTCAACAAAGATCTCTTGAAGTTCATGAAATGATCTATGATTTAACTCAATTCGCAGGCTTCCGCCGTTTTCAAGAGGTATTTTCTCATGCAGCTTACCCGTCTCCCTCATGCTGTCAATCAGCCGGGATACTTGCCTTGCGTTCCTCCCAATTTCATCCATATACCTTTTCTTAGAATCAACTTCTTCCAGAACTACAGCCGGAATGACTACTTCATTTTCTTCGAATGAAAATATGGAATTAGGATCCTGCAACAAGACATTGGTATCTAATACGTAAATTTTACTCAATATGATGCCTCCTGCTCCTCTTGTGTCTTTATAAAGCAAATTACAAAAGCGAGGTCCCCTGCTTGCGGATTTGCAGCTTCATGAAAGAATCACCTTCAATCTTGATGGAATATTATCCTGTTGTTTTATATTATTCATTCTTTTAAAGATGTTGATTAATTATGAATAAAGGCTTTCTTATGAAGTGGACAAATCTATCTTGGTAAAAATATATGTAATGCCGAATAAAGATAGAAGAAATTTTGCACAATAACATTAAATAATCCTCATTATACCTGAACCTGAAAAAGTCAAGTGACCACTTTCAATTTCAGGGAAAATTTTGATGGGCCGGAGGTGTCAAATATGAATAGATGGCTGCTGATATGCATGACAGGATTACTATTAACAGGGTGCGGTATGAACGACAATCAGGCGCTAGACCATCAGGAACAGCAAAATACCAACACCATAAATGTTAAAAATAGTACAATACAGGAAGTTGACAGGGAAACTGGACAGCAGGTTTCCAGGCATCTTGTCAACTTGGCTTCCCGAGTTCCTAATGTAAATGATGCGACTGCTGTTGTCCTTGGACGCTTTGCTATAGTCGGAGTAGATGTGAACAAAAACCTCGACCGTTCTGAGGTTGGAACAATTAAATATTCTGTTGCGGAAAGCCTCAAAAATGATCCTCATGGTGCAAGAGCCATTGTAGTGGCTGATCCGGATATTAACGCAAGGCTGCGGGAAATAGCTGAAGACATTCAAAACGGTGAGCCCTTGCAAGGAATCATGAATGAACTGGCAGATATCGCGGGCCGGCTTATGCCTGAAGTTCCTGCCGACTTGGTTGATCCAAAAAAGGAAAATGAGAAAAACGCAACCGAAGATCCAAAGAAAAAACTCGACAATAATCAGGAAAAACAGCTTGAACAAAAACAGGAAGAACAATCAAATTATCATAAATAGAAGGGTGACAGGCACCTATACCATTTCCGCTAAGTGGCATAGGTGCCTGCCGCTTTTTCAGCAAAAAAAAAACTTAGTTCCCAGGAGGAACTAAGCTTTTTTCATCGCTTCCATAACCTGTTTGTCCAAACGGGCTGCTGCGTCTTTATCATATGTTTTGTCATATTGCGGCTCTACAGTAATTTTAGACCCGTAAAACATGACATCACGGACTTCTTTCACAGTGATTTCCATAAGTGCAAGCTTAAGAGGTACTCCCTCCATCTTTTCTTCCTTAACCGAAGCTTCACCAGAGATGGAGTATGTAGATTCATTCGCAATAATATTCAGAACAACCTTGTTATTGCTATTTATGTTTTGAACAATCCTGGAACGGTTATCGACTGCAAAATACAATGTTTCCTCATTTTTTGCCAATACCCATGAAATCGCATTGACATTAGGTCCGCCGGTTTCAAAATCAACAGTGGCAAGTGTAACAAAACGTTCCTTTTGCAGTTCGTCATATAATGGTTTAATTAATTTCGGTTCTACCTGATTTGCCATTCTTTTCCCTCCTTTATTAACTTCATCATAGTATGATAACGCTTTTCTTTCAACCAATAACATCCTTTTCCTCTAGTCGTTTGAAGCCTTTGCGCTTTCTATACTAATATGAACTAACGCAATAAACCCAATACGGGCTGACCCTAAAAAATTTAATTTGCCGCAAAGCATTCGAATCAATCCTTAACTTATACTATAATGGTATTAACAACAGCTAAAATAATATGAGGTGTCCTATGCGAGTAAAATGTGTACTTTGTGATAAAATCGAATCAATTGAAAACGAGTCCTTACAGGCTAAACGGCTTCGAAACCGCCCTATTCACACATATATGTGCAAACCATGCGAATCAAGAATTACCGAAAAAACACAAAAAAGAGCAGATACCGGAAACTTTAACCTCTATCGAAGCAAAGTTCAGGAGGAAGAATGGTAAATCAGACGAAGAGCATAAAAAAAGCCGTCCCAAACATCATTTAGGGACGGCTTTTCTTATTCCTCTGGATAATTCACATACTTTTCAGGTTCATTTTGAATCTGATTAAGCATCACTTCTATTAATTCGCGGGGAAAACGGCTTTTCTTCCGTTCTTCACCCTTTGTATAATGCACAAAGTACATGACATCATCTTTTTCAACTTCGATATCAGAAATCTCATGCTCTTCTGCAAGAATGTCAAAAAACATTCTTTCTGTGTCTGCTGCTGCTGTATCATCCGGACGTTCATCACAGACAATTTTTATCGTTAACCAGTTATACAGTGAATCCTGCAAAGATTTCATCTCAGCCTCTCCCGGTTATTCCGCCTTTGCCTGTTCCTTCTTTTCCTGGTGAAGGCGGATTTTATAGATAATTAAGATTAACGCAGCAACAACAAGGCCTTCTGCTACAGGAAGGAATACCCCAAGAAATGTCAACACGGTACATCCTAAAATCAAGAAGGTATATATAACAGCTGATTTCATTATAGGAAGTTTCTTGGCAAACCCCAATTTAAAAACCAGTATGGACAGTAATACAATTGTTATATATAGAAGCCACATTCCAGTTGTGGGATTCTCATGGACTTTGAACAAAGCAGCGAAAAAAGACAGGCGCTGTGAAACATCCATATCCTTCTCTCCTCCCCTTCTTAGCCTTAGTTAGTTTCAGCGTATTTCTTCTTCTTGGCCATTCTTTCACGTTCATTTTTATCAAGAATTTTCTTGCGCAGTCTGATTGACTCAGGTGTTACTTCAAGCAGCTCATCATCATTCAAGTATTCCAGCGCTTCTTCAAGTGTCAGAATACGCGGCTTTTTAATTACATTCGTTTGATCCTTATTAGCAGAACGGATGTTGGTTGCATGCTTCACTTTAGTGATATTGACAGTAAGGTCATTTTCACGTGTATGTTCTCCAACAATCATTCCTTCATAGATTTCAGTACCTGGTTCAACGAAAATGGTACCTCTATCCTCCACTTGCATAATACCATATGTGGATGACTTTCCGCTTTCCATGGACACAAGCACACCTTTGCTTCTGCCTCCGATTTGTCCTTTAATTTCAGGCTGGTAGCTGTCAAATGTGTGATTGATAATACCGTATCCGCGAGTAAGCGTCATAAATTCTGTGGAGTAGCCAATTAGTCCGCGGGCTGGGACGTTGAATGTTAGTCGCACTTGGCCATTTCCGTTATTGACCATATCAAGCATTTCACCTTTACGTGTACCCATTGATTCAATGATTGAGCCGGTATTATCCTCTGGCACATCAATTTGAACACGTTCTACCGGTTCACAGCGAACACCATCAATTTCTCTAATAATTACTTCAGGCTTGGAAACCTGCAATTCAAAACCTTCACGGCGCATATTTTCAATGAGGATTGATAAATGAAGTTCTCCACGTCCAGATACAACCCAAGCGTCAGGTGAATCTGTATTTTCGACACGAAGACTCACATCTGTCTCAAGCTGGGCACGCAATCTTTCTTCAACTTTTCTGGCTGTAATATACTTGCCTTCTCTTCCTGCGAATGGGCTGTTATTTACAACAAAAGTCATTTGCAATGTTGGCTCATCTATTCTAAGAACAGGAAGTGCTTCCTGATGCTCGACAGGGCAGATTGTTTCCCCGACGTTGATGTCTTCCATTCCGGAAACAGCGATCAGATCTCCAGGAAACGCTTCTTGAATTTCCTCGCGCTTTAGGCCGAAGAAGCCAAAGATTTTTGTAACCCGGAATTGCTTGACCGAACCATCAAGCTTCATTAAGGCAACTTGCTGGCCGACTTTGATTGTTCCCCGGAATACACGGCCTATTCCGATTCTTCCCACATAATCATTGTAATCTAAAAGGGCAACCTGGAATTGGAGCGGCTCTTCACGATTATCAATAGGTGCTGGTATATGGTCAATAATTGCTTCATAAACCGAATGCATATCATCATCCTGTTTATCAGGAGTTGTACTTGCAGTCCCAGCAATAGCAGACGCATAAATGACCGGAAATTCAAGCTGGTCTTCGTCTGCACCAAGTTCGATAAATAAATCGATAACCTCATCAACAACTTCTGTTGGGCGGGCAGATTCCTTGTCAATTTTATTTACTACTACGATTGGTGTTAATTTTTGCTCCAAAGCCTTTTTGAGTACGAAGCGTGTCTGAGGCATACAGCCTTCATATGCATCAACTACTAATAAAACACCATCAACCATTTTCATGATACGTTCTACTTCACCGCCGAAATCTGCGTGTCCAGGCGTATCCAGAATGTTAATTCTTGTATCTTTATATTTAACTGCAGTGTTTTTAGCTAAGATCGTAATACCGCGTTCTCTTTCCAGATCATTTGAATCCATCGCGCGCTCTTCCACGTGCTCATTTGAACGGAAAGTCCCGGACTGTTTTAAAAGCTCGTCAACCAATGTTGTTTTACCATGGTCAACGTGGGCTATAATTGCAATATTTCGAATATCTTCTCTTAATTTCAAAAGATTTCCTCCTATTTATAAAAACTGAATCACTTTTCAACATTTTTCACAACTGATACATTATATCACAATTACTATAGAAACCTAAAAGCTTTTTGTGTAAAATAATGTAGAAAAGGATTTATTTCTGATGTATGCTGTTTATTTTTATTCTCTTTACATATTTTTCGCCAGTATTTACTTAAAATAATCCGCTTGGGAGTGTAAAAAATCTATGAACAAAATCAAGTGGCCTTTATTAGCCTTTGCGATTGGGGCAGCTCTATGCATGATGGGCATAGGCGTTGCTGTAGCTGAAAGAAGCATTATAGGGATGATCATTGCCATCATTACTTTAATTTTTGTAATGGGATACGGTTTTAAAACAAAGAAGAAAATGAGGGAAGACGGTTTATTATAGAAACGGCATAAAAGCTGCAGCTCTGCGCTGCAGCTTTTTCAGATTAATGGACAGACCATTATCAAGAAGTCTTTTCCATCGGGATTAGCCTCCATTTTGAATTGCTCAAAACCGGCATCAGCTAAAAAATATATCCAATTGTGCCGGTTTTCAGGAATACCCGCAAAGAAAGACTTTTCTCCTTTTTCCTTTAATTCTGCGGCTAACAGCTCGATAACCTTAGTGCCGATTCCTTTCCTGCGAATATTGTTCTTAACCAGAATAGTACCCAGCCATGGTTTCCGGTTAGAAGGAGATGAATTTACATGGAATGTGACGACTATCCGTTCCCCATCAATCCTCCAAATTCTCCACTCCCCATCCAATTCCTGATACCTGGCCATATAATCCCTTAGGTTATGCCCGCTTTTTTCTTCTTCTTCCCAAGCAGCACTATCCTTGATGACCTCTAAAAAAAATGGCAAGTCTTCATCTGTGAACCTGCTGCTTGATATATTACCAATTGCCATTTTTTAAGTATTCTTTCATAATTTCCTGATGTAACCCTGGCTTAGAGACAAAAACAGAATTGTTTTCAAGATAGTTCAGCGGATCACCTTTAACGGTTGTTGCAATTCCTCCCAATTCCTCAATCATGATGACACCAGCGGCGAAATCCCATGGAGCCAGACGCATTGTTATGTATGCATCAACCCTCCCGGATGCAATATATGCCATTTCAATTGCTGCTGAACCATAGGATCGGGTTCCTCTTGCATTTCTTACGAGTGGAGCCAGGAGTGATGGATCAATTCTTCTATTTTCCGTAACCCACGTAGCATTCAATCCAATTATTGCCTTTGATACATCCGTTTCCTTTAATGGCGGAAGTTCCAAATCATTCATGAAAACACCCTGCCCCTTCATGCAATGATATAACTCATCATGGACTACATCATAAATTAATCCAATTTTCCCCTTTCCATTTTCATAGACGCCTACTGATATCGCAAAGTTTCTCTGCTGATGGACAAAATTCATTGTTCCGTCAATTGGATCAATAATCCAGACAATCCCTTCCATATCGCTTAACTTATCACCGAAACCCTCTTCACCAAGGATTCGATGGCCAGGATATTTTTCATTAATTTTATTTATGAAGAATTGTTCTGTTTCCTGATCTATATCTGTCACTAAATCGTTTGCATTTGACTTGGTGGTGATGGTCAAAGTTTTGCTGAAAGAATTTTTAATATTCTCGCCGGCCTCTCTTATCAAGGCTTTGGCATATGTATGAATTTCACTCCAATTTGTCATTGGTCCGCCCTCCGCTTGGTATATCATTAAAATATAACTAGCTTAAATGAATTAGCAAGGTTCTTCAAGTTATATATTCTCCTATGATGCGGGTTATCATTTGCATGTAAAAATAATTGCCAAAATAATAAACGAACTCCTCATCTAATCAGGGAGTCCGTTTCTAATTATTCTTTCTTTTTTTTTGCATTTTTTCTGACTTTTCTCCTTTATTCACAATTCATCTTAAAGTGCTTTTAATCTAAGAAGTTCCTGCCTGATTTTTTCAAGCTTTAGTTTTGATTGCTTCTGGAGATCTTCATTTTTTTCTGACATGGCATCAAACAAAGTAGCTAACTCATAATCCATTTCCAGCCTTAAGACCGCTGTTCTTTCCCTATCACCATTTTTCTTCTTCACTGTATTCATAAGTTGTTTCATTAGACAGTACACCCCTTCCAATAGTGTTTAATTTTCTGATTATTTTTACTATTATCATATGAAGGACAATTCTCAGTTGCAACTAATTTGTGCGATAACCTAAAACTTTATTTAGTATCTTCTTTAGAGCTTAAAATTTTTCGATTGTTCGAGGTTATGCTACAATATTTGACAAAGCCTATAGGAGGTTAGCTTATGTCTTTTTCTGGTTTTACTAACGATGATTTCGATGTCTTTAAAATAGATGGACTTGATGAAAGAATGGACAGGTTAAAATCTGTTATTAGGCCTAAGTTAGAAGAGTTGGGACGCCATTTTGCACCCTCTCTCTCAAACCTGTCCGGAGATGAAATGTTTCCTCATGTTGCTAAGCATGCCAGAAGAACAAAGAATCCGCCAAATGATACTTGGGTCGCATTTGCAGGCAATGCAAGGGGATACAAAATGCTTCCTCATTTCCAGATAGGTTTATGGGAAACACATGTATTCATCTGGTTTGCCATCATCTATGAAGCACCGAATAAAGCTGCTGCAGGCAGGTCTTTTGAGAACAGCCTGGATAAGTTTTATAAAGAAATACCCAAAGATTATGTCTGGTCCGGCGATCACACAAAGCCAGATGCTGTTTTGCATAATCAAATGTCCAAAGAAGAATTGAAATCCATGTTTCAGCGCCTGCAAAATGTAAAAAAAGCTGAAATTCTTTGCGGCTATCATATTTCACGAGAAGATGCCGTTCACTTGTCACCTGATCAGTTTATTGAAAAAGCTGAATCTGTATTTAGAAATTTATTACCCCTATACAAAATGGCATAAACATGTTTCGCATAAGGTAGATTAGGCAGCTCAAAAAAAACAAACCTTCAATTTGAAGGTTTGTTTTTTTACTAAGTCTATTTCTGCATTCTTACTTTATCCCCGGCTGAACGTTCTTTGGCCAATTTAACTGTCCGGTAGGAGGAATAGCCGCTTTGTTCTTCAAATTCATCACAGATGTTTTTCTCCTGGGCTTTTCCCGGAACGATTTCCTTAAAGCGTCTATATGCATTCATGAATTGTTCCCGCTCAATTCCTTTTTCGTATGCCATTTCAATGCTTTCAAAGTATTTGATAACGTCAACTACTTCTTCTGTGGACCAATCCTGGTCAATCGGGTATTGATATTCCACTTCACTTCACCTCATTTATGATAATTCATGGTGCATTTTCACATTATTTTATCATAATTATTTAATCCATTTCCCCCTGATTGATTCTCCTTCTGCAATGATCCGCTGGAATAATTCTTCAACAGACGGGATATCCTTAATTAATCCCATAACTTGTCCAGCCCATGCAAATCCTTCACGGTCTTTCCCTTCATATATATATTTTTTATTAGCATTCCCGCTAATGTAGTCTTTTAACTGCTCATAGCCGCCGTTTTGTTTTTCGATTTCAAGTATTTTTTCCGACCATGAGTTGGCGATTACCCTTGCAGGTGCACCTATAGTTCTTTTTATTACTACAGTGTCATTTTCTGTTCCTTCGACTAAACGATTTTTATATAATTCAGAAGCATGGACGCATTCCCTTGTTGCAACAAATCTTGTCCCCATCTCAATACCCTCTGCTCCAAGACTTAATGCTGCCATCAGGCCCCTGCCGTCTCCGATTCCTCCTGAGGCAATCACAGGAATGGATACAGCATCAGCCACCTGAGGTACTAGAACGAAGGTTCCAATATCATCCCTGCCTAAATGTCCGCCGCCTTCCTGCCCGACAACCATCACAGCATCGGCCCCAAGTTCCTCTGCCTTTACTGCCTGCCGTTTTGCCGCCACAAGTACAAGCTTCTTAACATTTACACCCTTTAATTGATCAAAAATAGGAGCAGGATTTCCCCCTGTCATAGAAATAACAGGAACTTCTTCTTCAATCGCAACATCCAGGTAGTGAGAAAATGGCCTTCCATGCTGTCCAATAGCAAAATTAACCCCAAATGGCTTGTCTGTCAATTTCTTCACCTTTTGGATCTCATCTCTTAGTTTTTCCGGGCTGCTGAGAGACATTGCGGTAACCTGCCCTAATCCTCCGGCATTTGAAACAGCTGCAGCCAAATCTGAATAGGCAAGATGGGCAAGGCCGCCCTGTATAATTGGATATTTAATTTTCAATAATTCTGTCACACGTGTATTCCAGTTCATTTATATTCCCTCCATTTCTTCCTAACTTTTATTTCTATTTGTAAGGTTTAAATTCCTGTTAACTTCTAAAACTAATGGCAAACCGAAATGTGGAGGCGACTGCCGTGGGACGACAAGCATAAGACGAGCCCTGCAAGGAGGTGTTCTTTCCTTCTGAACGGGATTAGCATGTCTTTCGTCCCTAGGAGCGGTAACTAGACAGGCTTTAACAGAATGAGTATGCAATAAAACTTTCTATGCAAAGGGATTGAATAATGCTATAATGCAAATGTTTTATAACAGCATGCACATATTGAAATATTATTATTAAAGAGGTGTGGGAATAAGTTGTCTCAATACAAAACACCGCTGTTCAGCGGTTTGCTTGCACACGCAAAAAAGGATCCGGTTCAGTTTCATATACCCGGCCACAAAAAAGGTGCCGGGATTGATCCGGAATTCAGGGAATATATAGGTGATAATGCACTCGCTATTGACCTGATCAATATTGGTCCTCTTGATGATCTTCATCAGCCCAAAGGCATTATAAAAGAAGCACAGGATCTTGCAGCAGAGGCCTTTGGGGCCGATAAAACATTCTTCTCTGTACAAGGAACGAGCGGAGCCATCATGACGATGGTTATGGCTGTCTGCGGGCCAGGGGATAAAATTATTGTTCCGAGGAATGTTCATAAGTCCGTCATGTCTGCAATCGTGTTTTCAGGAGCAACCCCTATTTTTATACATCCTGAAATTGATGAAAACTTGGGAATATCTCACGGAATAACAACTGAATCAGTCTCGAAAGCCCTGGAACTTCATCCGGATGCCAAAGGGGTATTAGTAATTAATCCGACCTATTTCGGTATTTCTGCCGACCTAAAAAAAATTGTTGAAATAGCCCATTCATACAATGTGCCTGTCCTTGTGGATGAAGCCCATGGTGTGCATATTCACTTCCATGACGAGCTTCCATTATCCGCCATGCAGGCCGGCGCTGATTTAGCAGCAACATCAGTCCACAAACTGGGCGGGTCCATGACACAAAGTTCAATCTTAAATATGAAAGGGAATCTTGTTTCGGCCAAAAGGGTACAATCCATTTTAAGCATGCTGACAACAACTTCCACTTCCTATTTATTGCTTGCCTCCTTGGATGTTGCCAGAAAACGTCTTGCCACTGAAGGAAAGGAACTTATTCAAAAGACTATTGATTTGGCCCAGTCCATTCGCCGCCGCATCAATGAAATTGACCGGCTATATTGTGTCGGTGAAGAAATACTGGAAACAAAAGCGGCGCATGACTACGATCCGACCAAATTGATTATTTCTGTCAAAGAACTTGGCATGAATGGTTTCGATGTGGAAAATTGGCTTAGGGAACATCATAAAATTGAAGTAGAAATGTCCGATTTATATAATATCCTTTGCATCGTTACCCCCGGTGACACTGAAAGAGAAGCTGATATTTTAGTTTCCGCACTTGCAGAACTCGCTAATGAGCGCAAAGGAAATACTGAAAAGCTTGAAACTCAAGTGCTTCTGCCTGATATTCCCGTTTTATCGCTTACACCACGTGACGCATTTTATGCTGATACAGAACTGGTTCCTTTTGACGAGTCAGAAGGAAGAATTATCGCCGAATTCATTATGGTTTATCCACCCGGAATACCAATATTTATTCCAGGAGAAATCATTACTAAGGAAAACCTGCGTTATATTAAAACGAATATGGAAGCGGGACTTCCAGTTCAAGGGCCGGAAGATTACGACTTCAAATATCTTCGCGTAATTGAAGAGCACCGGGCCATCAGATAATGCAAAAGAGCCTTCCATTTAAGGAAAGGCTCTTTTTATTATTAACGATTATTTTTTGTACTCTCTGTTTTTTCTCCGTCACAGCAATTGCATTTTTTTGAATATAGTACGGTTACTTTTTCATCCTCAAAGTGATCAATAGTTGAATTGCAAGCCTGGCATACGATTGTACCCATCTTTTCATTCTCCTTTTCAATGAGTTTTAGTATTAATTGAAAGCGCTTTATCTATAAATCAATAATAATATAACATTATTAAATTATCAAGCCTAATTGTATAACATAATTATTGTTTTTTATTGGTATTTGCGTTAATGGCATTTATAAACCTTTATTAATAGTATGACATAATAAAAAAAACAGACCAAATCGGCCTGTTTTTTTTGTTTAATCGTATTGTTCTTCGAAGCGCGCACCAGGGATCGCTTCTATGAAAAACTCGCTTAAATCAGCCGCTTGTTCATATAAATCAAGCTTAAATGCCTTTTGCAAGTATTCGATGTCTTCGAGATCTTTAGTGTCGAGGAGAGTGGAGCGGCCGGTCTGCATACAAATAACCAGAGGCTTAGAAAAGAAGAGGTTTGTATAAACAATTCCAAAATCATAACGTGTTGACTCAGTCGTAAATCCAACAAAACGGACATTCACGTTTTCATGCTCATCATAGAGCTTCTCAAAATAATCCATAAGTTACCTCCCTTTTAAATAAATATTTAGAATATTATTATAATTCACTTTAGGCGCTTTGACAAGTAATTTAATTTTACCTTACTATTTTAAGTTGTCATAAGATTTTATCTAATGCTAGAATGAAGGAAGATGTTCATTACCATATATGGGGAAAATGGGGGGAAAGATGTTGGCGGCTAATTCTTTTATCAAGCTGGTTCCTTCATCAGCTAAGGAAATTATTTCTACAGAAGAGCTTAAAGAACTTTTTTTATATTATAAGGATATTACAGGCAAAACAGGCAGCCAGATTAAATGGGAATATAATGATGCCGCTTTTCCTTATGAGATTAAAGAGAAGCCTGAAGCAAAAGGAACCTGGTTTTACCTATATTCAGACCATGACCGATATAATGCCATATTGCTTGGAATTGATAAAGAAAAAGTTATTGAGGAAGACGGTTCCGAACGGGAACAGGCATACATACAAGTAACATTGCCGGAAAGTGCAACATTCGGAGATAAAGGGAAAGCAAATGAATTTTGCAAATTTCTTGCTAAAAAACTCCAAGGTGAATTGCATTTGTTTAATGGAAGAATCATGTATTTTTATAACCGGAAATAAATAATACAAGAATTAATGAGAACAGCAGCTGCTGTTCTCATTATTTTTCCTGGCTGATCTGGGCCGGATCGACTAGTGTATACCCTTTATTCCGCAGTCCTTTCACAATATCCTCTAAAGCTTCTTTCGTCCATAGCCTATCATGCATCAGCAAGTTTGCACCATTCACTAAATAAGGTGAATTGACCATTATATCTGCTAAAGCCTCTTTTGATTGATAGTCCTTCTCCCAGTCGTACCCGTATGTCCAATTCATGAGGAGCATTTTTTCGTCCTTAGCGACCTTTCTGCTGTAGTCTGTATTGGATCCAAATGGAGCCCTAAAGAATTTAGGTCTCTCTCCAATAATTTCTTCAATTCTATCACTAAGAGCAACAATCTCTTTATATTGCTGTTCATCCGAAAGGTTTTGCAGATTTTGGTGGGTGTACGTATGATTTCCAATGGCAAATCCTAGTTCATTAATGGCCTTCAACACTTCAGCCTCTTCTGGGGTGTCAATAAAATGCCCATTAACAAAAAAGATGGCTGGTGCTGAAAGTTTTTTTAAGATCCTGGCCATTTCTAATGCATTTTCGTCAGGAGCATCATCAATTGTTAATAATATAACTTTTGAATTTGCCTGATTAATTGGTTCTATTGTCCAATTGCGTTCATTTAGCTTGTATTGCGGTTCTGTAATGGTTACTGGTTCTATTTGTTTCTCTTCGGCATCTTCTTTATTGTTCTCTGATTTAGATTCTTGAACATTAGAATGATCATCTGAATTACTTTCCTCTTTCTTATGCTCTTCTTTTTCCATATCTGATGGCTTAGGTTCAACCGCAGTAAAGTCCGAACATGCAGCCAGAATCATAATGAAAAAAACATACATTATAAGCCTTGTTATTCTCATATTGCCCTCCTCTAGTGCATAATTCTTTAAACTCACTCCAATAAGTGTTAGTATGTAAAATGGCCTTTTTAAAAGTGTTGTTCCCCTTTTTGACACCTTACCATTACCTACTGATTTTACCCGAAATAGGTTCGTTTTGAACATTTAAAAGTGAAATTTAGGAATTAGTTAGGAGCTTTACATTCTCTCGATTTCACTGAAGCGATCTTTTTCGGGGAGCTGCTCTCCCCTACTGAGCTTCAAAATGCTTTAAAAAATCAAGCAATAACTGTCAGGAAAGCAGGATACTATTTTCCTGCATTTTTAGGATTGGGAGTTTTACAGAATTATTTTATTTAGGTTCATTTTATTATGATTTGGAGGGATTTGATGAAGAAACTGACACCCGTTTTTACGGTATCAGTCCTATTCACAGCAATATTTATTTTATGGGGACTTGTCCCGGAGACCATACTGCCAAAAGGCAACCTTGATTCTGTTACAGCAGCTGTTCAAGGATTCATATTGGAGAAGTTCGGCTGGTTTTACCTTTTATCAGCTTCTATCTTTTTAATTTTTTCAATCCTGTTAGCATTCAGCAAGTACGGGAATATTCGTCTGGGCAAGGATGCAGATAAGCCCGAATATAGCTATTTATCATGGTTTGCCATGCTTTTCAGTGCCGGGATGGGAATTGGCCTGGTTTTCTGGGGAGTGGCGGAACCTATGTACCACTATTACTCGCCTCCTTTTCTCGAAGGACAGACACCAGAAGCAGCCAGAGCAGCCATGAGGTACTCCTTTTTCCACTGGGGCCTTCATCCGTGGGCTATTTATACTGTAATTGGGCTTGCACTGGCTTATTTCCAGTTCAGAAAAGGAGCACCGGGAGTTATCAGCTCCATTTTGAGGCCAATTTTAGGGAGCAAAGTGGATGGGCCGCTGGGCGTATTAATTGATTTTATTGCCGTCTTTGCTACTATTTTCGGAGTTGCAACATCATTAGGGCTGGGTGCCATTCAGATTTCCGGAGGACTTTCTGGAATATTCGATAGTATCGGTAATAATTTCACTACTCAATTAGTTATTATTATCGTTGTAACGGTTTTGTTTATGCTTTCAGCACAAACCGGATTAAACAAGGGAATAAAATATTTAAGTAATTTAAATATTATCTTGGCAATATCCTTATTATTATTTCTGCTGTTTGTAGGTCCGTCTAACTTTATTATGGACCTGTTCACAACGACGATTGGCTCTTATCTTCAAAATCTTCCATCCATGAGCTTCAGGCTCAGCCCTTTTGATCAGGAGCTGACATGGTTTCAGGATTGGACTATTTTTTATTGGGCATGGTGGATTGCCTGGGCGCCATTTGTCGGTACGTTCATAGCCAGAATATCCCGTGGAAGGACAATAAGAGAATTCGTCATTGGTGTGCTTGCTGTTCCAACCCTATTTGGAGCCCTTTGGTTCTCTGTTTTTGGAGGAACAGGTATATACCTTGAATTCTTCGAGGCTAAGCCTATCATGGAAGCAATCGAGCAGCAGGGAATGGAAGTAGCACTGTTTACTGTGTTTGAGAACTTCCCTTTCAGCACTGTTCTAAGCTCATTGGCTATTTTCTTAATCAGTACATTCTTTATTACTTCTGCAGACTCAGCTACTTTTGTTCTTGGTATGCAGACAACGAACGGAAACCTGAACCCTCCGGGTAAAGTGAAATTTGTCTGGGGCATTATTCAATCAGCATCTGCAGCCATCCTTTTATGGACAGGAGGTCTTGAAGCACTCCAAAGAGCTTCCATTATAGCTGCACTCCCTTTTACCATCATTATGCTTCTAATTGTGGTATCGCTGGTTAAATCGTTTAAAGAAGAAGTCATCCCGAAAAAAACAGATGATATAGCCTAATAAAAATCGGCACCTGCTAAAGGTGCCGATTTTTTTATCCTTACTCGTCTCTTTACCAATGAGACAAGTAGGACATTGCAATATGGAAGGATGCATATAAGCTTAAGCTCATAACAGTTACCATAAATGTTTTTTTTGCAGACTTAATTACCCAATTTCCAATGTTTATTGCCAAATAGAAAAAAACAAAAAACATAATGACTTTATATATGAGCTGGTCATATTTTGACAGCCATTCAATGAAAGTATATCCGCTCCAAATTAACATCTGCAGCAAAAGAGCTGTATAAATCTTCATGCACTCCACCACCAAATTTTTTAATCCTTACCCGTTATTTTAATAGAAGAAACACTTGTGTATGTAATATATGTTGAAAAGGATATTCTTATTTTTCATTTCTGTAACATTTGAATGACAAGCCAAAATTTTCTTTTACTATGTGATAAAATACTCATAAATATTAGGTGCTTATTATGAATTACTCATCAACTGTTAGAAGACTGGAAAAATACCAAGACTTCTATACCGCTTCAGATAAAACAATCTTATGTCATACGGTGGAATTTATAATAAAGTGAGGGCAAAATGATGAAAGGTCTGCCGCTGATATTAATTACTGCACTCTTATTTGTGACCTCTTCATGCAACCATAAGGAAGTAAAAAAAGAGCTGAAGATTGACGATAGTGTTAAACAGCTCATTTTTTTCACAGATAATAAACAATATGAACAGGAAATATCCTATTATGATGCCATCATCGAATTAAAGAGAAGCTATCCGGATCTGATCAAGAATATGAAAATCATAACAGCATCAGAATCCAGCCATATAAGCAATTATAATGTAGAAAACTGTCCTGCCATGCTGCTGGTATATCAGGATAAAGTGATTGTAGAAATTAAAGGCACTGTACCTAAAGAGAAGATCATTAATCCGCTTGCCGATGCAATGGATGAAAAGGACGTAAAGTAGGCAAATATACAAAAAAAAATCCTCCCCTGGCAGGGAAGGATTTTTTAATTATTTTACAATGTGAATTGGGCTTCCAATAGCAACTTCTGCTGCTTCCATTGTGATTTCACCCAATGTTGGATGAGCATGAATAGTCATGGCAAGGTCTTCTGCAGTCATGCCTGCTTCAATAGCCAATCCAAGCTCAGCAATCATATCAGATGCACTTGCGCCAGCGATTTGCGCACCGATTACAAGACCATCCTCTTTGCGTGTCACTAGCTTTAAAAAGCCGTCAGTGGAATCAAGTGCAAGGGCACGGCCATTAGCTGCGAATGGGAACTTCGCTGCCGTTACTTCGATTCCTTCTTCTTTAGCCTGCTGCTCAGTATATCCTACAGAAGCCAATTCAGGCTCAGAGAATACCACAGCCGGGATTGCTAAGTAATCAATTTCTGCATTATGGCCTGCAATTGCTTCTGCAGCAATCTTACCTTCGTAAGAAGCTTTATGAGCCAATTGAGGACCTGCAACAATATCACCAATAGCATAAATGTTGCTTACATTCGTACGGCATTGTTTATCGATTTCAATAACACCGCGTTCAGTCATCTTAATGCCCGCTTGTTCCAGGCCAAGTTCGTCTGTATTTGGACGTCTTCCAACCATTACAAATACATAATCTGCGTCAAGAGATTTCTCTTCGCCTTTTTCTTCAAACTTAACGGTAACTCCATTTTCATTCTCTTCAACACCTTTAGCAAGTGCCTTTGTAATGAATTCAACGCCTTTTTTCTTTAAGTTCCGTTTAACAAGTGATGACATTTGCTTCTCAAAACCAACAAGGATATCATCTGCACCCTCAAGAACAGTTACTTGAGAACCGAAATTCGCATAAGCTCCGCCAAGTTCAATTCCGATAACACCACCGCCAATAACGACGATTTTCTCTGGAATCTCTTGAAGAGCCAGGGCACCTGTTGAATCGAGAACTCGTTTGGAGAATTTAAACGTTGGCAATTCAATTGGACGAGATCCTGTAGCAATGATCGCATTTTTGAATGTATAAGTCTGTGCGGAATTATCATCCATTACACGAAGGGTATTCGCATCAACGAAGTAAGCTTCCCCGCGTACGATGTCAACTTTATTGCCCTTTAAAAGACCTTCTACTCCTCCAGTAAGCTTATTAACTACACCGGATTTAAATTCTTGTACTTTTGTAAAGTCAACTTTTACATTTTCAGCTGTAATACCCATTACATCTGAGTGTTTTGCATTTTCGTAGCGGTGGCCAGCTGCGATTAAAGCCTTTGAAGGAATACATCCAACGTTTAAGCAAACTCCGCCCATATTAGCTTTTTCTACAATTGTTACTTTTTGTCCAAGCTGTGCTGCACGAATCGCTGCAACATATCCACCAGGACCCGCACCAATGACTATAGTATCTGTTTCGATTGGAAAATCTCCTACTACCATTTGTTATTACGCCTCCATTAACAATAGTTCTGGATCGTTCAGTAAACGCTTGATGTGATTTAATGCATTTTGTGCAGTTGCTCCATCAATAATTCTGTGGTCAAAGCTTAGTGACAATGCCAATACTGGAGCAGCAACAATTTCTCCATCCTTCACTACTGGCTTTTCAGCAATGCGGCCAATTCCAAGAATGGCAACTTCAGGATGATTAATAACCGGAGTAAACCATTGACCGCCGGCAGAACCGATATTTGTAATTGTGCATGAAGCACCCTTCATTTCATCTGGAGCAAGCTTACCGTCACGCGCTTTACCAGCTAGCTCATTGATTTCATTAGAAATGGCAAATGTAGACTTGCGGTCTGCATCCTTAACAACTGGCACAAGAAGCCCTTTTTCAGTATCCGCTGCTATACCGATGTTGTAGTAATGCTTATGGATGATTTCACCTGCTGCATCATCGATTGAAGTGTTTAGTGCTGGGAATTCACGCAATGCACTCGTTAATGCTTTTACCACATAAGGAAGGAATGTAAGCTTAATTCCTTTATTAGCTGCAACTTCTTTAAACTTCTTGCGGTGTGCAACAAGTTTCGTAACATCAATTTCATCCATTAATGTTACGTGTGGAGCTGTATGCTTAGAGTTTACCATAGCTTTTGCAATTGCTTTACGGATTCCGCTCATTTTCTCGCGAGTTTCTGGATATTGTCCAGCAGGAATTGCCTGTGCAGCTGCAGGTGCAGTTTCTTTTGCTTCAGCTTTTGGTGCGTCTTCTTTAGCAGTGGTTTCAGCAGCTTTTGCTCCGCCATTCAGGAATGCATCAATATCATCTTTCTGGATGCGTCCATTTTTGCCGCTTCCAGCTACCTGGCGAATATCTACACCTTTGTCACGAGCGTATTTTCTAACAGACGGCATAGCAATAATACGGCGATTAGGATCTACTTCCGTCTCAGAAATAACTACTCCTTCTTTTGGTGCATCTTGTGCAGGAGCTTCTTCCTTCTTCAAATCCTGGCCAGCTTCAGCAGTTGCCTGAACTTGCGCTTCTGTTTTTTCTTCTTTAGGAGCCTCATCTTCATGGTCTCCCTTGAATTTAAGGTCTTCATATCCAGGAGCATCAAAAGTAATCAATACTTGACCTACAGTTGCGACTGTACCTTCTTCAACAAGGATTTCTTCAACTTTACCTTTTACTGGGGAAGGGATCTCTACAACCGCTTTATCATTTTGAACTTCACAAAGCACGTCATCTTCTTGTACTTCGTCACCTGGCTTTACAAACCACTTGACGATTTCACCTTCATGGATACCTTCACCGATATCAGGCAATCTAAATTGGAATGCCAATGGAATTCACCCTCCTATTATTTCGATCGTTCATAATAAAACACGTCAGGGGGATATTTTCCCCCTTGTGTCATCAGTTATATGCGATTAAAATTCAAGAACTTTTTTAGCTGTTTCGATTATATCTTTATAGTTTGGAAGCCAAACAGTTTCAGCTTGCGGGAAAGCAAATACAGTATCTGGTGCAGCTACACGCAGAACTGGTGCTTCCAGGCTGAGAATTGCACGATCATTAATTTCCGCAACAACATTTGCTGCAATACCAGCCTGCTTCTGTGCCTCCTGAACAACAATTGCTCTGCCAGTCTTTTCAACAGAAGCAATGATTGTTTCAATATCAAGAGGAGCAACTGTACGCAAGTCGATAACTTCTGCAGACTTTCCTTCTTTTTCAAGCTCTTCAGCCGCTTTTAGAGATTCATGGACCATTGCCCCGTAAGTCACAATAGTCAGGTCAGAACCTTCACGTTTAACTTCTGCTTTACCAAGAGGGATGGTATATTCCTCTTCAGGCACTTCCTGACGGAAAGAACGGTACAATTTCATATGCTCAAGGAAGATAACAGGATCGTTATCGCGAATTGCTGAGATAAGAAGTCCCTTTGCATCATAAGGAGTTGACGGAATAACAACCTTTAGTCCAGGCTGTTGAGCCATTAAGCCTTCCAGGCTGTCAGCATGCATTTCAGGAGTATGTACCCCTCCCCCGAATGGTGAACGGATTGTTACCGGGGAATTATATCTTCCGCCGGAACGGTAACGCATGCGTGCCAGCTGGCCGGAAATAGAATCCATTACCTCATAAACGAATCCAAAGAATTGGATTTCAGGCACCGGACGGTAGCCTTGTAAACCAAGACCGACTGCCAGACCGCCGATTCCGGATTCAGCTAGCGGTGTATCAAATACACGCTCTTCGCCGAATTCTTTTTGAAGGCCTTCGGTAGCACGGAAAACGCCGCCGTTTACGCCCACATCTTCACCGAATACCAATACATTCGGATCGTTGCGCAATTCTGTGCGAAGAGCATCAGTAATTGCCTGAATCATTGTCATTTGCGCCATGGCTTACTTCGACTCCTTTTCTTTGTATATTTCATACTGTTCTTTTAGGTTATAAGGCATTTCTTCATACATGATGTTCATAAGGTCAGTAACCTTTTGTTTAGGTGTATCATCAGCCTTTTTAATAGCTTCTTTAATATCTTCTTTTGCTTGTTCAATTACTTCGTTTTCCATGTCTTCATTCCAGATGCCCTTATCTTCAAGGAACTTACGGAAACGAACAAGCGGGTCTTTCTTTTCCCATTCATTATCCAGGTCAGAAGTACGGTAACGCGTTGGATCGTCACCTGCCATTGTGTGTGGTCCGTATCGGTAAGTCAAAGTTTCGATTAGTGTAGGACCTTCACCATTCAATGCACGTTCACGCGCCTCGCGAACAGCTGCATAGACAGCAAGCGGATCCATACCATCAACCTGAATTCCAGGTATTCCGGCTGCCACTGCTTTTTGTGCAATTGTTTTCGCTGCTGATTGTTTTTCTACAGGAGTAGAGATTGCAAAGCGGTTATTCTGAACAATGAAGATAGCAGGTGCTTTGAATGCTCCTGCAAAGTTGATGCCTTCATAGAAGTCCCCTTGTGAAGCACCGCCGTCACCAGTATAAGTGATGGCAACTTTCTTTTCGCCGCGCTTCTTCATTCCAAGGGCAACCCCTGCAGTCTGGATATATTGTGCTCCAATGATAATCTGAGGTGAAATGACATTTACACCTTCAGGGATGTTTCCGCCTTCGAAGTGTCCGCGGGACCATAGGAAAGCCTGGTATAACGGAAGTCCGTGCCAAATGATTTGAGGAACATCACGATATCCTGGAAGAATGAAATCTTCTTTCTCCAATGCAAAATGAGATGCAAGCTGAGAAGCTTCCTGTCCGGCAGTAGGTGCATAGAAGCCCAAACGGCCTTGTCTGTTAAGAGAAATGGACCGCTGATCGAGAATGCGGGTATAAACCATACGGCGCATTAATTCCTGAAGCTGCTCGTCGCTTAAGTCAGGCATTGCTGATTCATTAACAACCTTGCCTTCTTCGTTTAAAATTTGTAGAGTTTGGAACTGTTCTTCAACTGTTTCGAGCTGTTTTTTAGCATCGAATTGTGCCTTCTTAGTTTTAGAAGCCATATCAGTCACCCTTTCCTTTCATAAAAAAGACGTTAATTAAGAGTTTTTATACACAAAATTTAGGTTACCCAAAACGAAGCCATATTAGATACTCTTTCAAAGGCATAAAGTTTTCTCTTTCAGGCATGGTTTATTAAGCATCACTAAATAGCAGAATGCTCGTTTCTGCCATATGCATACTTTTAAATAGTGTTCCACAGATCACTTCTAAAAAAACGTCTTTCTGTTCATCTTTAACTATCATATTCTGTATCAGTTTATTTTGCAACATAATTGATACAGAAATAATTACGAGATTTAGTTTAATACACCTTCAAGACCTTAGTCAATTACCTTGCTTTTTGTTTTTCACAGTTTGCATACTTTTTATATTTTTTATTGATAACCAAAACTGTATTATCAGCTTCTATACATCTGTACTATAAAAAACTCTTATATTTTGATGTGTTATAGTAAAGAAAAGTCACCTGTCATTATCTTAATATAAAAAGTACTGCTCTAAGGAAGAAAGCGGATTCATTATGAGCCGCCGTTTCCTTCCGTTCTTTTGCTTTAAGAATAGCCAAAAAGCAAAAAAATGCCGGCATTAATATGCCGGCATTAATATTATTCTTCTCTATTTATTTCAAGACCTGCTTCTTTATAGAAATCCAGTTTAGTTTCATTATACTCTTTTGTTTTTTCATTGAACTGCTTATTTGAAGCCAGTATCTTTTCATATATGTCATTTATTTTGCTTACCTGGTCTTCCAGCTGTTCTAGAGTAAGATCTTCCTTTTTAAACATGGCATATAACTCTTTATCTAATTGGGTCGCTTTCGAATAATCCTCGTAAAGAGTGTCATGGATTTTATACCTGTCCATCATAATTTTATATAGTTCTTTGGCTTTATTTTTCAATTTTTGATCCTCTATCTCCTCTATGATCGGAGATAATGATTCAAATTCTTTTTTTGACGCCTGGATGCTTTCCTGCTCTTTTTCCATATGAGTTACCCGCTGCTCCACAATGGAGGAAGCTTCATCAGACAGCTTTTTAATTTCCTCGAAATCCTTCATTCCCAGGTTGATAATTTTATCGTATAATTCCTTTTCTCTTTTCTCCAGTTTCACTAGCGGTTCCTGCTGCTTTTCAAAATCCTTTTCTTTAGCTACTACATTCTCCAGCACTTCATACATTTTTTCCTCGGGATCCGGATTGTTCAGACAGCCTGTGAGAATGAAAGCCCCTATGATAAAAACAAGCAGCAGTCTGCTTTTGTTCAAAATCGACACGTTGAAACCTCCTTACTAATAACATTTTTAACTATAAAGGTACCGGCCAGGTTTGACAATAGCCCTTTGGTTTGACACTCATCGCACCATTGCAGAGCTTGTCCTAATTACAAGTATAATTTAAATCTATTCACTCCATTTTTCCTTTATGACTTGGGCAAAGGCCTACACCAAACATCATATGAAACATAGGCTATATTAATCGTCCGATGCGGCAAGTCAAAAAAAAATGGACGATAATCTTACTTTAGGGAGGTTATCCTTCATGTACGGATATGGCGGATACGGTTATGGATGCGGTTATCCAGTATCGGGAGCCGGCTGCGGCAGAGGTTTTGCGTTAATTGTAGTATTATTCATTCTCTTAATCATAGTTGGCTGCGCTTGCTGGAAGTTTTAATTACATGAGAAGGTGCCAAAGGCGCCTTCTCTTATTAACTTTTTTGCCCCGCTCTGATAGACTGAATATAATTAAATAGACACATGGCTTTTTTGGGCTATGCCAATTGATCTTCTTGCCAATAATTTAGCCATTTTTCTATTCTTTATTACTTAGCGGGAGTGATAATCATGCTGAGCATGAAAGATATTATCCGCGACGGCCACCCAACTTTAAGGAAAATTGCCGCGGAAGTGAACATGCCTCCATCTGCAGATGAAATACAAATCTTAAAAGAAATGATGGAATATGTAAAAAACAGCCAGGATCCAGAGATTTCTGCAAAATATGGCTTAAGGGCTGGCATTGGTTTAGCTGCTCCTCAAATCAATATTTCCAGGCGGATGATCGCTGTTCATGTAACCTATAACCAGGAGCTATACAGTTATGCTCTCTTCAACCCTAAGATCATCAGCCATTCTATGCAGCGTTCTTATCTGGCTGCAGGAGAAGGCTGTCTATCTGTTGATGAATTTATACCCGGTTTTGTGCCCAGATATGCAAAAGTGACTGTAAAAGGTACCGATCTGGAGGGCAATGAAGTAAAACTCAAGCTCAAAGGGCTGCCAGCCATTGTATTTCAGCACGAAATTGATCATCTGAACGGAATCATGTTTTACGATCACATCAATAAACAAAATCCGTTTCAGCCGATTGAAAATGCAATTGCTATAGAACGGTAGATTGCTGCTGCATAGCATAACAAAAGGAAAGCCTCCAGCTAATAAAACGGATGCTTTCCTTCATTTGCTATATTAATTGAAGTTCCTTTAGTCCCTTCCAAATTCCTTCATCGTCAACGCCGGAGGTTACATGATCTGCTGCCTTCTTAACCACATCTTCTGCATTGCCCATTGCTATCCCGGTTCCGACAGCGTTCAGCATCTCTATATCATTTAGTCCATCTCCAAACGCGTATACATCCTTCAAATCAAACCCAAGCCTTTTTATCATTTGTTTTATCCCCTCAGCTTTAGACCCGCCTGCAGGCAAAACATCAACAGAGTATGGGTGCCATCTGATAAAGCCAAAATCAGGATATATAGAAGAAGAAATATACTTTTCCTCATCCTTTTCCTCACAGAACAGCAGCGATTGATATAATTCCCTGCCGCTGTAAAACTCACGATCTTCCTCAGGATGCGGGAACTTTAAGCTTCCCATGCTTTTCTCAATAAATGCATGGTGGTGTACGGAAGATTTCATCGTTTTCTCATTCATAAACACCAAAGGATGCCCGTTTGACTGTGCATGAAGATAGAGCTTTTCAATCTCAGATGATTTAAGAGGATTACGATAAATGGGTTCGTTTTCGAATACTACATATTGGCCATTAAAGCTGACAAATGAATCAATATCAAGTTCGCTGCGAAGACTTTCAAACATGAAAGGCGCCCTGCCGGTGGCAATTGCCACGAAAGTTCCGTTCTTTTTCAGTTTGCCGATTGCCTCTTTCGTACTGTCCGGCAAGTTTTTATCGTGATCCAATAAGGTCCCGTCTATATCAAAGAAAACAATCTTTTTCATTTTAAAATTAACTTCCTTTCAAGCGTTATTTTGCTGGCTGCTATTACATGATTTATCGTAATAAAACACTAAACCCACAAAGTTAAAAAGTCAATTTCCTTGCTATTAACAGATGGGATTTCCATTTTTACCCATGAGAGATTTACCTATTTTACCATATAATATAATTAAGAAAAGCTGAAGCGCCTTGCCCACCCCCGACAACTCGAGGGGGCAGGCTGCTTGCGCTAGACAGTTATTAAAAAGAGACCTCATTATTTACAAAAATCTGTTTAAAACGCCCTTGCTGCCTTTACTTTGGACAAGGATCGTTTAAAATAGAAAGTAAGGAGTTGATCCACTATGTTAAAGAAGCTGAGAAAGAAGCTTTTAAAACAGTGGAATGAAATGCTTCGAAAAAAATCTATTGCCTGACAAATTTGAGCCCTTCAAACTTGCGAAGGGCTCCTTCCTTATTGTAAATTGGTTATCAGTATACTTTTTTACATAGATTCGGGAGCATATTAGCACTGAGAAGAATTTATTATTCATATCCGGCAGGAAAAAACATGTAATACATGTTATTATTTTATATAATTAGATAAAAGTTTTTTTATCGGATTAAGGAGAGATAGAAATGATTTTCAAGGTATATTATCAGGATTCTAAGACAGAGGTACCGGTTAGAGAAAAAACAAAAACCATTTTTGTGGAAGGCGATTCTGAAAGAGACGTACGCAAAAAGCTGGCTGACCGCAACTATAATATTGAATTTGTAACATCTGTCCAAGGAGAATTCCTTGAATATGAAAAACAAAATGAAGACTTTAAAGTATTGGAGATTGAGTAATTTATGAAATTTGTTAAAAATGATCAAACAGCCGTTTTTGCCCTGGGCGGACTGGGTGAAATCGGAAAAAATACTTACGCTGTGCAATTCCAGGATGAAATTATCCTGATTGATGCTGGAATTAAATTCCCTGAGGACGAACTTCTCGGTATCGATTATGTTATTCCTGATTACACTTACTTAGTGAAAAACGAAGATAAGATTAAGGGATTATTTATCACTCATGGACATGAAGACCATATTGGAGGAATTCCATATCTCCTAAGAGAAGTTAACATCCCTGTCTACGGCGGAAAGCTGGCCCTTGGCCTACTGAGAAATAAACTTGAAGAACACGGACTCTTGAGACAAACCACTCTTCATGAAATCAAGGAAGACGATATCATTAAGTTCAGAAAAACTTCCGTGACTTTTTTCCGGACGACTCACAGTATCCCTGATTCATATGGAATAGTTGTTAAAACGCCGCCTGGACAAGTTGTTCACACTGGGGACTTCAAATTCGACTTCACTCCTGTAGGAGAACCGGCCAACCTGACAAAAATGGCTGAAATCGGAAAGGAAGGCGTCCTTTGCCTGCTTTCTGACAGCACAAACAGCGAAATACCTGAATTCACCATGTCAGAACGCCGAGTTGGCGACAGTATTCATGATATCTTCCGCAAAGTTGAAGGACGGATTATCTTTGCCACTTTCGCTTCTAATATCCACCGTCTGCAGCAGGTGACTGAAGCAGCCGTCACGAATGGGAGAAAAATTGCTGTTTTTGGAAGAAGCATGGAGGCAGCTATAAATATCGGACAGGAATTAGGTTATATTCAGGCACCAAAAGAAACCTTTATTGATGCGCATCAAATTAATAGACTTCCAGCCAACCAGGTGACTATCCTATGTACAGGAAGCCAGGGAGAGCCGATGGCGGCCCTATCAAGAATTGCTAACGGAACGCATCGCCAGATCCAAATCATTCCCGGCGACACTGTTGTATTCTCTTCTTCACCTATTCCCGGGAACACAATTAGTGTCAGCAGAACTATTGACAGACTTTCCCGTGCAGGTGCAGAAGTCATTTATGGCAAATTAAGCGATATTCATACATCCGGTCATGGCGGCCAGGAAGAGCAAAAACTAATGCTTCGTTTAATTAAGCCAAAATTCTTCATGCCGATTCATGGTGAATACAGAATGCAGAAAATGCATGCCAAATTAGCTGTGGATTGTGGAGTGGATGAAGAGAACTGCTTTATCATGGATAATGGTGAAGTCCTGGCCCTCAGCGAAGATTCTGCTCAAGTAGCTGGAAAAATACCGTCTGGTTCTGTCTATATTGATGGAAGCGGAATCGGTGATATCGGCAATATCGTTTTACGGGACCGCCGCATTCTTTCTGAAGAAGGTTTAGTGGTTGTCGTAGTGAGCATCAATATGAAGGATTTCAAAATTGCCGCCGGCCCTGATTTAATTTCCCGCGGATTCGTCTACATGAGGGAATCCGGAGATTTAATCAATGATGCACAGGCACTCATTACAAAACACTTAAGCAAGGTAATGGAACGCAGAACAACTCAATGGTCAGAAATCAAGAATGAAATCACTGACACACTTGCACCATTTCTTTATGAAAAAACAAAGCGCCGTCCAATGATTTTACCGATTATCATGGAAGTTTAAAAAACCTCCAGAGTATGCCCCATTCCTTTTTAAACCTAATTTAGGAATGTGTGGAGCTTCTATATGAAAAAGGCTGTATCGCTCATTTGAGAGATACAGCCTTTTTTAAATTAAGACATCACTTTCTTTTCAAAACGGTTGATATCTACGTCTGCTCCAATAACAATAAGGATGTCGTCAATTTGTATTTTTTCATTCGCCTGCGGAGATACGATAATTTCATTTTTTCTTTTGATTGCAACAATGTTGATTCCGTACTTTGCACGGATATCAAGATCCATAATGCTATGGCCAGCAAGTTTTTCATTAGCCACGATTTCTACTATGCTATGCTCATCCGATAGTTCCAAATAATCCAGAACATTATTTGAAACGATACTATGGGCAATCCTTCTGCCCATATCCCTTTCAGGATGTACAACATGATCTGCCCCTATTTTCCTCAATACCTTTGCATGATAATCATTTTGTGCTTTAACCGTAATCTTTTTAACTCCTACCTCTTTTAAAATTAAAGTGGTCAGGATAGAGGCCTGAATATTATCGCCAATCGCCACTATAACATGGTCAAAATTGCGAATTCCCAAACTCTTGATAACTAATTCATCCGTGGTATCGCCAACCACTGCGTGCGAAGCGATTCTCGCAAATTCGTTCACACGGTCTTCATTTACATCAATCGCCATTACTTCCATGCCTTCTTCAGCCAGAGCATGGCAGATGCTTCCTCCAAAACGTCCAAGTCCGATAACAGCAAATTCTTTTTTCATCCTATCTTCCCCCAGCAAAGTTAGCAATATAGACAATAATACCATAATAGCACAGACAGGAGTCTATCCATAATATGTTCCTTCCTGACAAAATAAAACCTCCGCTCGGAGGTTTTATTTTGTTCATTCACATTGCATCAAGCATATTGAATTGTGCTTTTACCAAATGATAATATTCACCTTTTGCATTCATCAATTCTTCATGATTTCCTTGTTCTAATATATTTCCATGATCCAGCACAAAGATTTGATCGGATTCACGGATCGTAGATAGCCTATGGGCAATAATAATGGCCGTTCTGCCCTTCAGAAGTGTTTTTAAAGCATGCTGAATTTTCACCTCTGTCTCAGTGTCAATACTGGCAGTAGCTTCATCTAGTATAAGAATGCGCGGATTTGCAAGCAAAGCACGGGCAAAAGAGAGGAGCTGCCTCTCACCCACTGATAATATATTTCCTCTTTCTTCCACTTCAGTTTCGTATCCCTTTGAAAGTTTTTCAATAAATCCATGTGCACCAACAGCTTTGGCTGCTTCCACCACTTTTTCGTCAGTTGCATCAGGTCTGCCAAACCGGATGTTATCATAGATTGTTCCAGAAAATATGAAAGTATCCTGCAGCACCACACTGATTTGCCTGCGCAAACTTGATAAGGAAACATCCTTTAAGTCATAGCCATCTATTTTTACAGAACCTCCCGAAGGATCATAAAAACGGCTGATTAAATTCGCTATCGTCGTTTTACCCGATCCTGTATGCCCGACAAGCGCCGCGGTTTGCCCTGCTTTTATCTCAAGGGAAACCCCATTTAAGGCTGTTCTTTTTTCATCATAAGAAAATGTGACATTCTCAAATTCTATCTTCCCTTTTAACTCCCGCAAATGAAAAGCATCGTTCCTTTCTGATACGATTGGTTTCTCATCGAGAAACTCAAAGATTCTTTCAGAGGAAGCCATTCCCATGAGCAGCTGGTTATAAACCATACCGAGCCGGGAAATAGGCTCCCAGAACATCCCTAAATAAAATGCAAAAGAAACAAATACACCGATCGAGATTGACCCATCCTGAATCAGATGTGCCCCAAACCAAATCAGTACAGCCGTACCCAGGGCATTGGTCAATTCAACCAGCGGCCTGAACATCGCATTTTTCTGGGATGCAATTCTCCAGCTTTCAAAATTTTCCGTATTCACACCATCAAAGAATGCCATATTCTCTTTTTCCTGTGTAAAAGACTGGGTAATCCTTATCCCCTGAATACTTTCATTTAAGTGAGAATTCAATTTGGATTGTTTTAACCGGACGGTTTGCCATGATCTGCGGATATTTCTCCGCAAACTAGTGGAAATAAAAAACATGATGGGCAGGATGACCATTATAGCCAGAGTCAGTTCAGGGCTAAGTGTAAATAAAATAATAAAAATCCCTGCCAGCATGATCAGATCCATCAGAAGATTTATGACTCCATTGGTAAACAGCTCCTGAAGCGAATTTATGTCATTCATGATCCTTACCAGTATGGATCCTGCCGAACGCTGATCAAAAAAACGATGCGAAAGCGTCTGTACGTGTGTAAATAAATGTTTCCGAAGATCATAAATTACACTTTGGCCAAGCTTATTCATCCATTTAATCCTGAAATAGTTTGCAGCATATGAAATGGTGTAGAGTACCCCAATCACTGAAACCAGAATGGCAAGCAGCTTGCCGTCCTTTTCAATCAAAGCTTTATCTAACGTATAAACACCGATTAAGATGGGAATTATCAGCCTGACTGCTGTATTTATTAATACCATAATAATAGAGAGCGGAAGTAAATTTTTTCTGTATGGCTCCATATAACTGAACAGACGCAGCATCTGCTTCCAATTAAATGGCTTCTCAATGACTTCGTCGGCAGAGTATTGAAATCTATTTAACACATTATCATTTTTAGTTTTAGTTTTTTTCAAGGAGGCACCTCCTAGCCTGCATTTGATTGGAGAACCTTATCACGGTCCTGATATTGAATATCGTATATCCGCTGATATGGGCCATTATTTTTAAGAAGCTTTTCATGTGTTCCCCGTTCAGCCACTCTCCCGTTCTCTAGTACAAGTATTTCATCTGCATGCTTCAGGGAAGAAATCCGGTGGGCAATGATAAAGGTAGTTCGATCAGACATTACTTCTTTCAAAGCTTTTTGTATTCTGAATTCTGTTTCCATATCCACAGCACTTGTTGCATCATCCAAGACTAAAATGCTGGGATCTGCACAGATGGCCCTTGCTATCGCAATCCTTTGCTTCTGGCCGCCTGAAAGCCCCATGCCCCTCTCGCCAAGTACGGTATTGTATTTATCAGGAAGCTCCATGATAAATTCATGTGCCTGTGCACGTTTGGCAGCTTCAATGATTTCCTCCATGGTGGAATCAGGTTTCCCAAATGCAATATTCGCTTTAATCGAAGAAGAAAACAAAAAAGATTCCTGGAGAACAAAGCCAATGTTTCTTCTCAGTGATTGAAGAGAGTATTCCTGCACGTTTACCCCATCAATAATCACCTGACCTTCAACCGGCTCATAAAATCTTGTCATAAGCTGTGTTAGGCTCGTTTTCCCTGATCCCGTCGAGCCTATTAACCCGATCACCTTTCCTGGCTCAGCATGAAAAGAGATACTGGATAAAGCGTCATTATCATCCTTGCTATATTTCAGAGTAACATTGCGAAATTCCACCTCACCCAGCAACCGTTCTGCTTTAACACTTGATTCTATATCCTCAATCTCATTATCTGCCTCAAGGATCTCAATGAGACGCTCTCCGGAAGCTTTTGACTGCGAAAATAGATTAACGATGAACCCAAGATTCATAATTGGCCACATAATATACCAGACAAGGCTATAAAAAGCGACAAGTTCCCCTGGCTTAAGACTGCCAGCCATAACAAGATAACCACCGTAAGCCAGGAGCAATACAACACTTAAATTGCCCAGAAACTCCATTAACGGAAAATACTTAGCCCAAATATCCGATGTAAAAAGATATTTATCTTTATAGTCACTGTTAGAGTCATTGAATTTATTAATCTCGAAATCTTCCCGTGATAATGACTTCACTGTATTAATTCCGCTTATATTCTCCTGGACTTTTGTATTCAGTCGCCCAAAGGATTTGCGGATGCTCCGGAATGCGGGATGCACAGCTTTATCGAATTTAAAGGTGACTACCGCCAGGAAAGGCAGTGTTATAAGAGTGACAATCGCCAGCGGAATAGAATAATAAAACATGACAGAAACACTGATAAGGATCAGTAAAACAAAACGAATGAGTTCAGAAAATCCGAATGAAAGAAAAAAACGGAACCCCTCAACATCTGCAGTAAGCCGGGACATTAAATCGCCTGTTTTTGCATTGTCATAATATCTAAACGGCAAGAACTGCAGCTTTTCATAAAGTACATTTCTAAGTTCATAGACCGATGTGATCCCAAACAAATCACCGGTGTACTGATGGATATAAGTCGCTGCCCCTTTTACAGCCATTATGGCAATGAATCCTAAAGCCAAATAAGGTATCCACCCATAATTCCCCCCAATGACAACCTCATCAATTGTCAGCTGCAGGATCATTGGATACACAACCGTTATCGCTGTCACAATAAATAGAAAGAATATGGACCAGATAAAGTAATGTTTAAATGGCCAGTAATATTGCTTTAACTTTTTAAATGTTTCCATCTGCATTCCCCCTTTAATTTGCGGAAAAATTAGAAAAGTTAGAACGTAATATTAAATATATCGAGTTTCGAAGTATTTTTCCACCCCTTTTTGTTTGATTTTTCCACTTTTTTTGAAGCCCATCTTTTTAATCAGTCTATTCAAACACCTAATCTATATTTATCCCCTTCAAAATCGGGAAAAAGGCTATTAATCCAAAGATCTTCAGATCAGTAATCTGATATTCCACATCCAGCGGTTTTATAGGGATGGCCGCAGGGCAGAAAGGCTAACCGTTTGCATATAAAGCCCTGTTGCGATAAAATGATGACTTTAATCATACTGAAAGGAAGCGTTAGGATGGAAAATCTAAATTTATCGCAAATAAATTGGGAAGCCCTGCTGATTGATACCGGACTTATTCTATTAAAACTTGCAGCTATCTATTTCGCCTTTTTAATCGTTAAGTCTGCTGGGAATAAAATCATACATAAAAGTTTCGAGGGAATCGGGAGGAAGGAAAGGATATCTCCGGGAAGATCGAAGACACTGCAAAGTCTTGCTAAAAACGTTTTCTCTTACGTACTTATTTTTATTTTTGCTGTTACGATCTTGCAGATTTTCGGTATAAAAGCAACTGCCATTCTTGCCGGTGCCGGGGTAGTCGGATTAGCAGTCGGCTTTGGAGCTCAGGGACTTGTCAGCGATGTAGTAACAGGATTTTTTATATTGCTGGAAAGGCAAATTGATGTCGGGGATTATGTTACAACTGGAAGTTACTCGGGAATAGTAGAGCAAATCGGATTAAAAACTACTCAAATCCGCGGTTTTGACGGAACATTGCATTATATCCCCAACCGGGAGATTACCAGTCTAAGCAATCATTCCCGCGGCAATATGCGCGCACTGGTTGATATAGGAATTTCTTATAATGACAATATTAATGAAGCTATCACAGTTCTTCAGGAAACCTGCGACAAGATCGCTGAAGAAAACAATGCAATTGTTGAAGGACCTAATGTCATTGGCGTGCAAACACTAGGTTCATCGGATGTTGTATTAAGAATTATTGCCAAGACAGAAAACATGGAACAGTGGGCTGTCGAACGGCAGCTGAGAAAAGCACTCAAGGAGGCTTTGGAAGCAAACGGAATCGAAATCCCATTCCCTCATCAGGTGCTCATTCAAAAACAGGCAGGGCCCGAAAGTGCTGCCGGATAAAACCGTAAGCAAAAAGCTGATTTTGCAGAACCTAAACAGGTGCTGTGAAATCAGCTTTTTAAACATTTCCAGTTTTTTTGTAAATACTTATTGCAAAATGAGCAGACTTATCCTTTATACCTTAAATATGCTGCAATCAATTCAATCGCTTTCCCGATTGCCGCTTCATTTGGATTCAGCCTGGCATGATGAAGTCCGTATTCTGAATCGACGCCAAGCCAAAACATGAAGCCTGGAATTTCTTCAAGCATATATCCGAAGTCCTCACCTGTCATCGCTTCCCGGCATTCAACCACGTTGATGTCTGTACTGGAGCGGACAAACTCCATGAATTCCTTTGTTAAGGTTTCCTCATTGTAAACCTGATGATACATGCTTCCGTAATCGATTGAAGCTTCGCATTCATACCCAACTTCAATTCCTTTGACTAGTGCCTGAATTCGGTGTTTTACTTTTTTCATTGAATCAGGGGATAGCGTTCGGACGGTACCTTCAAGCCTTGCTTTTTCAGCTATAATATTTTGCACGGTGCCACCTGTGATTTTTCCGATTGTAACAACAGCGCTGTCCAAAGGATCTATGTTCCTTGAAATGATGGACTGAAGCTGGCTGACCAGGGTACATGCTGCCACGACCATATCATTAGTATTATGCGGATATGCAGCATGTCCCCCTTTTCCTTTTAAATCAATGAAAAGTTCTGAGGTGTTTGCAAACAGCAACCCTTCTCTCAATGCGATTGTTCCAACCGGATATTCTGGAGCAATATGGAGGGCCATTATCATATCCGGCTTCCATTCCTTCATTATGTCAGTTTTAAGCATGGGTTCTGCTCCGCCAG
This sequence comes from Cytobacillus sp. NJ13, assembly GCA_030348385.1. Taxonomy (NCBI): domain Bacteria; kingdom Bacillati; phylum Bacillota; class Bacilli; order Caryophanales; family Bacillaceae; genus Cytobacillus; species Cytobacillus sp. NJ13. The sequence continues at coordinate 1,921,635 of JAUCFP010000006.1, forward strand.
GCCCTTCTTCAGCTGGCTGAAATATAAACAGTAAATCATCGTCAATGCGTTCTTCTAGGAATTTTGTTATTAGGCCAAGTGCAATCGACATATGAAAATCATGTCCGCAGGCATGCATTTGTTCACTATGCTCGGATTTGAACGGCAGGCCTGTTTCCTCAATGATTGGGAGACCGTCTATATCAGCACGATACCCAATCATCCTGGACGGATTCCTGCCGCTGATTTTCACAAAAACACCCGTTTTCCAAGTTTTAATTTCCATGCTTTCCTGAGGAAGAGAATACAGGTAATTTAATAGAAACTGCTGTGTTTTAAATTCACGGAACCCTAACTCCGGTATTTTGTGCAGCTCCCGCCGTAATGCAACGAATGGATTGTTTGTGACCAAAACTTTCTTCCCCCTTGTTAAAAATGCCCCTTATATTTCATTCACGCTATTGCAGTCTTGGGTAACCAAAAGATTTTCACCTTTAGAAAAAGCGCGGATCGAAATCCACGCTTTTCAAACTCTTATAATTGGCGAAGTTCCTGCTTAATTTCTGTTTTTGACTTAGTCTTTTCATCAATCTCTTTAATAACACGAGCTGGTGTTCCTGCCACCACTGTATATGGAGGCACATCATCAATGACAATAGCCCCTGCCGCAACTACGGCTCCCTTGCCAACAGTTACACCTTCCAGAACCACTGCATTGGCTCCGATTACTACATCATCTTCTACAACTACAGGTTTTGCTGAAGGAGGCTCAATAACTCCTGCCAATACAGTTCCTGCTCCAATATGGCAATTCTTGCCGACTGTAGCTCTTCCGCCAAGGACAACATTCATGTCAATCATTGTACCTTCACCGATCACTGAACCAATATTAATGGATGCCCCCATCATGATTACAGCGTTATCACCGATTTCAACCTGATCACGGATGATTGCACCCGGCTCAATGCGGGCTTTAATATTTTTCATATCAAGCAATGGAATCGCTGAGTTTCTGCGGTCATTCTCAATTACATAATCTTCAATTTTTGACTGATTTGCTTCAATCGCCTGGCTAATTTCAGACCATTCACCAAATACAACCCCGGTGCTGCCATTTATAAAGGCCTTTGCTGAGGCTCCGAAGTCGATTCCTTCTAATTCACCTTTAATATAAACCTTTACAGGTGTTGATTTTGTGCTGTTCTGGATAAATGAAATAATCTCATTGGCATCCATCATTTTCATATTAAGAATCCTCCTCTATGTATAACATTGCAACTAGCATTACTTTAACAAACAAAAGCGCTGAAAACAAGAAAAATAAATGGTCGTGACGAAAATAGAAGTTCATGGGTGATATATCATTTTCCTTCTTCTTCAATATGCTCCTTAATTAACTCAACAAATGCCTGCACCTGCTTAAGCTGAAAGGCGGATTCATATCCCAGCAGCCACGTATCACGCTTAATCGGCAAATTATTTTCATCCAGCAGCGGGATCTTAAAAATATTTTTCTCTGCACCATTCAGCGTAATGGCCGGGAGAATGGCATATCCTATTCCATTGAAAGTCATTTGCTTGCACGTCTCAATCTGATCAACTACTATTGTCCGTTTTGGGGACGTTTTGAACTGCCGCAGCCACCAATCCTGAATCTCCTGATAATAGTTGGAATCACTCTTAAACTGAATAAAGGGCCTGTCTGTTTCAAGGACCTGCTCCGGCCTTGTAATCTCTGTATCCACTAGATAAAGACTATCCTTAAATAAAGGGATTTTAATCCCCTTCCAGTCCGGAGTCCCTCTAATTATTCCAATATGAACCTGATCATCATAGAGCGATTTTAGTATTTCACTGCTCCAGCCGGTGATCAGAGAAATTTTTGCTTGTGGATATCGGCTGACAAACTTCTTAAGAACTTGAGGCAGCCAATTCTGCCCTACAATGGAAGCAACTGCTATTTTTAACGTGCCATGGACCTCCGAATTCAAGGCTGTAATTGACTCCCTGACCTTTTCTTCCTTCGCAAGAACTTCATTAATAAATTGTATTACGATTTCTCCAGCGGGCGTCAGTGACAACCCCTTTTGTGAACGGAGGAAAAGTTTGCTGCCCCATTCCTTTTCAATATTTACAAGACGCTGTGAAAGGGCTGGCTGCGAAACAAATAAACGTTCAGCCGCTTTTCTCATATTCATTTCCTGTGCCAGCACTGATAAAAGGTGAAATTCCGTAAGTGAAGACATAAACATCTTCCCTTCATAACTTTTTCTTATAGTATATCTTAATTGTATTTGAGTTTCATTATCATTGAAATGGACAGCAGTTCCTTAAATGCGTAAAGTTCTTTTGGAAATATAAAAATCTCTGCACGTTAAATGCAGAGACTTCTGGCCGCTTAATCGGCAATTTCTTTTTCATGCTTTGGGAGAGCAATTACCAATAAGAAGCTTATAACAGCAAATAATAGCACTGCATAGTACACCGAATGAAGTGAAACGGTGAGACCATTTTGCAGGAGTTCCTTCACTCCCGTATTCAGGCTGTTTCTCGCTTCTTCATTTAAAAGTACATTTGCTGAATCTAAAGATAGGCTTTCATCTATGCCTTCACCATTCTTCTGTATATATAATTTGATCTGGCTGTTCAGGATTCCGCCCAGCAAGGCTGCTCCTATAGTGTTGCCAAGGTTTCTCATAAACATATTGGCAGCAGTGGCAATTCCCCTTTGCTTCCATTCCACTGTACTCTGAATGGATACAATAAAAGCAGTGCTCGTTAATCCCATGCCTGCCCCGACCAAAAAGCTTCCCGCCGCTGCCCATACAGGTCCAGCTTCAGGAGTGAGTGTGACGAATAAAATACTCCCTGCAATTAAAAATACGCCTCCTATTACAGAGGTGCTTCTAAAACCAATTTTCAGAAGAAGCTTGCCGGCAGCTGCAGAAGCTATCGGCCATCCAATCGACATGGTCGTAAGTGTAAAGCCGGCTATAATCGGCGATCTTTCCATGACACCCTGCACAAATGCCGGCAGAAAACTGGAAATCCCTATCAGCATCACACCAGTTGTCAGTGAAGCCAAATTAGCAATTAAAATCGGCTTTTCCTTCCAAATATTAAAAGGCATCATTGGCTCAGCAGCTTTTTGTTCCTGCAGGATGAATAAAATAAAGGCAATCACACTAACCGCTAAAAGGCTAATTGATTCAATGGAATTCCAGGCCCAATTTGTTCCTCCCTCTACAAGCACAAACATTAGTGATGAAATGGAAACCGTTAATAGCACAGCTCCTGCATAATCGATCTGATGCTTTTTTCTTTCCACATTCTCATGGAGGAAGAGCCATAAGCCTGCAATAGCCATGATGCCAAGCGGAATGTTAACCCAAAAAACATATCGCCAGTTGACGAATTCAACAAGAAGCCCGCCTATTGCAGGACCCATGATGGCTGAAATTCCCCATACGCTCGATAAATAACCCTGAACCTGTGCCCTTTCCTCTTTTGTGTAAATATCCCCGACAATGGTGGTTGCAATCGGCATGACTGCTCCAGCACCAAACCCCTGGATTAATCGGAAAATGATCAGTGCAGTCATCGATTCCGCAAAACCGCATAGAATTGAACCAATTAAAAATATGATAATCCCGATGGTCAAAACGGGCTTCCGCCCAAATAAGTCAGAAAGCTTGCCGTAAATCAAAACAGTCACAGCATTCATTAACAGGTAAGCTGAAAACACCCAGCTATATAAAGCAAATCCGCCTAAATCCCCAACAATGGCAGGCATTGCAGTTGAAACAATGGTTGCCTCTATAGCCCCCATAAACATGGCGAGCATCACTGAAGCAAGCACAAAAGGCTTTTTCGTAACTTTTCTCTTTCCTTCCGGCATTTTTTTATGTAAAGTTTGACTCAAGCATTTCCCCTCCAAAATCAATAAAAACATGAATAACGCCTGCAAGTGACGGCAATAAAACCACCGGAACTCTCATCATTGAAAATAAAGCAAGCTCCCACTGCGGGGAGCTGAATGATGTTTAACGCTTATTTAATCGTCTGATGTGCTTATTTAATTGATCCAAAACTGTTCTGCGAGTCAGTATTCCCTCAAAGTAGCCTTCCTTGTTTTCTACACATATAAATGGATGGTCAACTAAAAGCGTGATCGATTGCTGTATCGAAGATTCAGCATCAAGCCGAGGGATATTTCTGTTCATAGCCTCTTCAACCCTTTTTTGCTCCAGCTGCTCAAATTCGATCCGCTCTAGCCCGAGAATGGAATCCATGATTATGGGTGTGCTGATTAAGCCCTGCAGCTTATATTGCGGATCTAAAACAGGTATTGCTGTATATCCGCTTTTCGTTAGCACTAAGAGGGCATGCTCCAGGTTATTGCCAACCTGAACATGTGCTACCCGTTCAGAAGGAATCATGAAATCACTAATGTTAAATTCTAAAAATTCCTCGCTATGGAGACTGATCATCGCCGAAAACTCCTCAAAAATTAGTTATACTTCTTAACCATTTTATCATAGTCTCTGGCATTTTGCCCCTATTAACCTTTGCTGGTTTGAATGTCTTTTACTTCATAGCCGCAGTCAGGACAGCGAAAAATAACATTTTGATTGGACTGTGCGGTTAAAACGGCATCGATGTCTTTTTCAGCCATGCAGCCTGGACATTTTACAACTGGCATCATTCTGCTTCACCTCAAATCAAAGGGTCCTTTATACTTATTGTTCTCAATGCCTATTTTTTCGAGTCCTTATTATCTTTTAAAATTTCTTTCATTTCTTCAAGAGTTTTCCTGATCCGGATTACTTCTTTTTTTGTATTAATTAAATCTGCAAGCAAAAGAAGAACTGTAAAAAACAGCAAAATCATGAGCAGATAATACATTTCCACACCTCTGGGAGATTGATAATCCATATTATAGCACGCTTTCTCTTCAAGCTATTTTTAATAAGGAAAAGAGGCCCAGATGGCCCCTTATGTATGTGGTGGATTATTGAATCAAATCGAAAATTTCGATCGTGATCATATCAATGTTGTCGAATTGATATCTTTTTGGCTTTTCTTTATCGTAATATACTTCCAGTTCAAATGTTTCATTTTTCGGATGAAAAGTTACCTGGCATTTTCTTTCACCATTCACCTCAAAAAATCTTTGCATTGGCTCTCCGCCTGTTGCTTGTTCCTGTAAGCTCTTTAAGCGTGTTAATATACCTTGAAGCTGTGACATGCTCTCTCTCCTTTCCAAAACAAAACCCATAATTCTACATTTAGGTTTCTCTTTTGGCATGTTTCTATCCTAAATAAATAAATTCAGAATATTCAAGCTCGATGCTTTACATACCAATATTAACAGAATAAAATATTGTCAGGTGTTTGTACAAGCAAAAGCTTAATAAAGGATGTGATTTTTTTTGGCAAAACCTGAAAAATTAGCGGAAAATCTATATTTAATTGATGATTTTGATCTTTCATTGGAAAAACGTACCGGTACATATGTCTTAACAGAAGAAAAGCTGACTTTGATCGAAACTTCGGCAAGTCCTTCAATTCCCTACATACTGGAAGGACTAAGCCAGCTTCACATTTCACCGGAGGAAGTTGAGTATATTATCGTTACCCATATTCATCTTGACCATGCAGGCGGCACAGGCCTTTTACTAACCCACTGTCCGAATGCAAAGATTATTGTCCATCCGAAAGGTGCCAGACACTTAGCAGATCCTTCACGCTTAATTGCTGGTGCAAAAGCTGTGTATGGAAATAAATTCGATGGACTATTTAATCCTATTTTGCCTGTTCAGGAGGATAAGATTATAACAAAAGAGCATGAACAAGTGCTTGAAATAGGGCCAAATTGCACCCTGAAATTTTATCATTCACCCGGACACGCTAATCACCATTTCAGTATCTTTCACCCTGTTAATAATGGAATGTTCACTGGAGACACTGCTGGTGTATATTACCCTCAATTAAAAGAAAATGGAATTGAAATGTATCTGCCCTCAACTTCACCAAACCAATTCGATCCAGACAAAATGCTCGAATCCATTGTCATGTACGAAAAAATGGATCTTGATTTTATTTTCTTTGGCCATTACGGCAAGAGTTCAAACCCCAAGGAGGTCTACAGGCAAATTAAAGATTGGCTAAAGATATTCATCCATGCAGGTGAAAATGCCCTATCTGAAGGCGGCTCTATAGATCAGCAGACCCAGGCAGCGCAAGACATGCTTGAAGAAAAAATTAAAGCCTATCTCAATGGCAGAGGCATCCCATCTGACCACCCTGTATATAAGATTCTTTCTATTGATATCGCTGTCTGCTCTATGGGATTGATCGATTATCTGCAAAAATCAAACTGATTGCTTACTTTAAGGTCCTGCATTATGATGGAATAACAAAAAACTCAGGGGGAAGCACTTTGAAAGAAATTGTTTTATATACACAGCCGGATTGTCCGCCCTGTGAGATTACGAAGATGTACTTGAATGAAAAAGGATATATTTACACGATAAAAGACATTAAAAAAGATGCAGCAGCCCACAAAGAGCTGACCAGGGAATATAATTCTTTTTCTACTCCAACAATTGTCATCGGGGATACTGTCATTAGGGGATTTGACCTGGAAAGACTGCAATCTGCATTAGAGGATGGCATAAAGTGAAACTTCAATAGCATGGATCCCTGCCTGCCACTGCGGTAATAAAATAGGAGCTTAAAAGCTAAGCTTTTAAGCTCCTATCATCTAATTGGATGCCAGCTGCCCGTTTAGTTCCTGATGTTCAAATAAAGCAATCATACCTTGTTTATTATCTGTTAAAAGCATACTTCCTGAACGAAACAAAGCGTCGAATGGATTCAGCAGGAATCCGAATTGATAGGACGGTTTGTTAATCCAAATTGGATTTTCAGGTGTTTTAAAGGAGGTTGGTGCTGCTGCATCTTCATTACTCCCGGCTTTCTTTAAAATTTTCCCGGGTATATTTTCACCCAGGAATTTGGCAACTTTAAATTCACCTTCTTGTTCCGCAAGCAAAACCCCTTCATAGTGACCTTCATATGCTACTGGCCCGTCATGATTTTCCGGAAAGTATTCATATACATAAACTTTGCTTCCTTCTTTAACTACTTTTGTATGATCCGAATACGTAAAGAAGGGAATGTAATATGCAGCAGCATCAGATCCAAGGGTAAAGTACTTGCCATTCTCTGAAACAAGGTTTTCATTCAGAAATTCAGCTTTAGGTTCTTCAGAAAAATATGGGTCAAGCAATTCGTCGACTTCCTCCATGCTTCGCTCTTCCTCGCTCAGCGAAACCTGTGAATGAAATGCATCTTGCAAGAATTTGTATACCTCTTGTTTATTGTTAAGGCTCTCGGCATTTGAATGGGAAGGAATCGCTGCTGCCATGAATGCTATTGTTATAATAATTCCTGTTAAGTGCTTGTACATTTCCACTCTCCCTTTCTTAATCGTTCACTATTGTGTACCATCCATTTTACCAGCAAATAAATCTGCTGTTGCCGGTTTTCGTACCCGAAATTCTCTTATGTTTTGACATAAAAATTCTTTTCTTGTTATGAATCTACCCGTATTGACAAAGAATTAACGCAATAAGCGGAAAAGTGTATATAAATAAAGATGTAAATATTGTTAATCTGCAGCATATACCCTTTTCAATAAAAAAGACCCTGCCTATGAGGGTCTTTACCAATTCCATGTAAGTGCAAAATAGATAATCATAACAAGAACAATTCCAAAGAAAATCACATACGTCAGAAAAATCGGATTTCTAATATATGCATGCTTTTGAACATTATCCGGCAATTCTGTATCAATATCGCCCTTTACGGCTTTTCGCTCTTTTGCAACAAACAAAGTGTAAACTAAGGAGTATCCAAGGATACCCACTCCTATTAGTAAAATGATCAATGTGTACATACTCATGTCTAATCTCTCCTCAAGGAAAGTTCTACACTTACATTTCCTCAAATCAAGATTGTTTATACTTCTAAAATTACTTGCTTATAATAACCCATCACGGTTGTATAAAAATTCGTACGATAAATCCACAAATAAGTAATCATTGGTATTAAGCGGGAAGGAAAACGTCCTGATCGTTTCACCTGTCTCAATATCGGTATACAAATCAGAGAGGATACCTTTTTTATTTATTCGCATTTTCATTATATTTTCAAGAAAATATGGTCGCCAGCTCCAGTTTTTGTGAAGATATTCTTCCTGTGTTATCCATCCCCCATCTTTTTTGAAGTAATTCGCAGATTTTTGGAACCCATCTTCATCGCAAATATACAGGCGAAACGCTGCACCATCCAGAAGAACCGCAATCTGCTCCAAAGTTTCTTCGTATACAAAAACCTTTTTATTTTTATTTGCAAAATCAATCATCTTTTCGTTGAACCCAAGTGTAACCTGATACAAGGACTCCAATTTTTTCTTTTCATGCACAATAAACCGATGGCATTCACTTCGTAATTTTTCCTTTAAAATATCTCTATCAGTGAAATTTTCAGCCGGTTTTTGCAAATAATAACCTTGATAGTAACGGCCTCCATTTTTCCAGGCATATTGAAGCTGGTAAACCATTTCAATATTTTCAAAAAGCATGCTCGCTCCTATTTTCCTGGCAAGCATGGATAAGGAATAGAGGATATCATTAAAATTATAAGCAGAAGCATTTGATTTCATGGACTCCAGATCCACCTTTAAAATGTCGGGAGCCAATTGCCCGATCCTATCGAGATGACTGCTTTCATTGCCAAGTTTATCTATTGCTAATTTGATGCCATATGTCCTGTAATAATTCAATAGATGGTCCAGATGGTCAATATCGCCCTTATAATTCCGTTCTGTAATTTCCAAAACAATCCGGTCAAGGCTTATTCCTTTTTTTTCATATTCCTGGAGGGTATTTAAAAATTGTTCCCCGTCATTATACATGAGCAAGTCAGCATCCCTGTTGACAAAAAGCAAAATATCTTTATCCAGGTCCCGAGCCTTCTCCAAAGCCTTCTTTAATACTGCATAATCTACTTCAATCCGGTATTCTTCTGGAATATTCTCATCCTGGAAGAACGGCCCCAGACTGGTAACTCCATCAGATCCTCTATATCGGCCTAAAACTTCATAACCAATGACACGATGCTCATCTGCACTGAATATTGGCTGGAAATAAGGAAATACATTATCCAAATCTGTAAGTATATCCAATGCATCCATGTCCTAGCCCCCCTATGTATATTAATGAGTTATTATACCATATTCGCTTAAAACTTTTACTATTCAAAATATAGATTCCACTTTATGATAAAACATCATTGTTTGGCAAAAGCTTTGCATCATATTGCCGTGCCTTCTCTCACAAGCTAATATCAGGACATCAAAGAAAGAGGGTATTTCATGAGGAATCTCCTATTTATATCCCTTCTTATTCCTTTGCTTGGCTGCGGCCATTCAGAACCACCCAGTCCTTTGCAAAAGCCTGATATGGCCTCAAAAGAGCTGAATGCACAAATATCAGTCAAGGCAAAGAAGATGCAGCAGAAAGTAACAGCCCAATATCCGGAAACACCTGCGGCTGTGAAAAAACGATCTGTCATCATTGATGTTCCATTAATCAGACAAAACCCTGAATTGAAGTATGGATGCGAAGTAACCAGCCTGACAATGGTCCTGCGGCATGCAGGTGTGCAAGTGGGGAAAATGGATTTGTATACTGCAGTAAAGAAAGATAATGATCCGCTGATACGTTCAAAAGGTGATATTTTGAAATGGGGTAATCCAGCAGAAGGATTTGTAGGAGATATGACCGGGAAAAGTGCGGGCTACGCTGTTTTTGATAAACCAATTGAAGAATTAGTGAATAAATACCTTCCTGGAAGAGCCGTCAATTTAACCGGACAAAATTTCGATGCGGTTCTTATGCATGTATCCAAAGGATATCCTGCTGTGGTCTGGACAACTGGAGATTATAGGCTTCCTGACCGCTGGGAGTCCTGGACTCACTCCGGCAAAACCATTAAAACTCCATTAGATCTTCATGCAGTCGTATTAGTAGGCTATGATGAACAGTTTGTTATTCTAAACGATCCCCTCTCAGGGAAAAAACAGGTGAAGGTTTCTAAAGAACGGTTCATCTCATCATGGAAAGCATTGCAATCCAGGGCAGTAAGTTACCAATAGATAATGTCAACCGGCTGAAAACAATTCAGCCGGTTTCTATAAGCATCAAAATGGAAATTGATTCAGCCACTGTCCTCCATCCATTGTTATGCACTCTCCATTAATATAACCTGCATGCTCTGAGAAAAGGAAGAATGCCAATTCTGCAATTTCTTCAGGCTTGCCGAGCCTGCCAAGGGGCACACTTTGGAGTGTCCTGTTTGCAGCATCTTCTGATTCCCAAAGCCTGTCAGCCCCTCCTGTCCTTTCAATCGGACCTGGGGCTATTGCATTCACTCTAATTCCGTATTTTCTTCCCCATTCTACAGCCAATGTTCTTGTCATAGATAATACACCTGCTTTTGCGGCAGCGGAGTGTATAACACCCGCTCCAGCATCCCATGCATATGTAGCCACCATATTAACGATGCTTCCCTTAATTCCTTTTTCAATCCAATATTTACCAATTTCACTCGAACAATAAAAGGTTCCATTCAGGACAATATTAATAACAGAATTCCATCCATTTGCACTCAGCTGCTCTGCAGGGCATATAAAATTTCCCGCGGCATTATTAACAAGAAAATCAATTTGTCCAAAAACACTCAATGTTTCATTGAGCATATGTTTCACATGATCAATTTCACGGACATCCATTTGAATTGTCAAAACTTGTCCCTGGTATGTTTCAATTTCTGCTTTTGCTTTCTCGAGGCGTTCCGGGTTCCTTCCTGTTATCACCACATTCGCTCCAGCTTCAGCAAACCGCTTTGCCATATATTTTCCCATGCCGCTGGAACCGCCAGTAACAATGACTGTTTTATTATTCATTCTAATACCCCTCCCCAAAAATGAATGATCATTCATTTACATTTTACCATTAAATATAGAATTTTCTAATTATTTTTTACAAATAAATTAATAATTTTAAGGAAAATGAAGGATAAGAAACAAGCATAGATAATTCTTCTTTTTAATAGGATAGTTTGATAGTATTAAAGATACTGCAATGAGAAGGCAGTGCCTTTTCTCATGCCCAATACTTCAGAAAAAAATTTCAATAGATAGGTTGGTATGCTAAATGCCGGAAAAAGTGTCCAGAAGATCTTTTTTAAAAAGAGCTCTCGGCTTTTTTGCTGCTGTTTTTGGTATTAGTGCAGGCGGCTATTATTATGCACGGGATATTGAGCCGCGGCTCTTGGAGATCACAAACTACAAAATTTCTGACAAGGCTATTCCACAAGCGTTCCATAATAAAAAAATCATCCAATTCAGCGATACCCATTTAGGATTTCATTATGACCTGAAACAGCTTGAAGAATTGATTGAAAAGATAAACAGCTTGAAGCCTGATATTGTCTTCTTTACAGGTGATTTGATGGATGAACCTAACAAATATAAAGAGGCAAACCAAATTGCACCCCTCCTGAAAAGAATTCAGGCGCCGCTTGGAAGGTTTGCTATTTATGGAAACCATGATCACGGGGGCTATGGTTCTGATATCTATAAATCTATTATGGAAGAATCCGGGTTTATTCTTTTGCTTAATGAAAAGAGCAAAATCGAATTTTCTGGGACCAGCATCCAGATTATCGGCATTGACGATGCCATGCTCGGCAGACCGGATATAAAGCTTGCCAGCGGAAGTTTGGACGATTCTTCATATAACATTTTATTGTCCCACGCACCGGATTTAGCAGATGCAGCCTCGGCTTACAGCATAAATCTGCAGTTGAGCGGCCATAGTCATGGCGGACAAATAAAATTGCCGTTCTTTGGAGCGTTAGTTAAACCGCCACATGCTGAAAGATATTATGAAGGCTTCTATGAAATCGGCAGCCAAAGCCCTTTAACTCTTTATGTAAACAGAGGGCTTGGTACAACCCGGCTGCCATTCCGGTTTTTATCCAGACCTGAACTGACGGTATTTACCTTACAATCAAACAGCGGGAAGTAAAGGGAAAGCAAATCTTTGCAGCTTTCCCTTTTTTGCTGCATTCGGGACACAATTTATCCAATAAGTTACAAGATCACTTTTGCAGGCATATATTTGAATAGACCTTTCAGAAAGAGGTGATTGTTATTTACCATATAATAAAACCAGGTGAGACCATGTCTGTCATCGCAAAAAATTATCGCCGCCCTTTAAGCGAGCTTCTGGCGGCAAACCCTTCCATTGTAAACCCAGGCATGATCTATCCCGGCCAGCAAATAGTTATACCAGGGCTGCCGGAACCTGCTTCCATTCCGTATACCATCATTGTTTCAAAAGGCAAAAGAAGCTTAACTCTTTTATATAACGGCGCCATTCAAAAAGTGTATCCTATTGCCGTCGGAAAAATGCTGACACAGACCCCAATTGGAGAGTTTGTTATTGTGAACAGAGAACCCAATCCCGGCGGCCCATATGGGGTCATGTGGCTTTCCCTGTCAAAAGCCGGCTATGGAATTCACGGAACCAATAACCCTTCCTCAATTGGCCAATCTGTTTCCAAAGGCTGTATACGCATGTATAACCAGGATGTGCTCGAATTGTCACGCATAGTGCCAAATGGCACCAGGGTACGGATACAGCCATAGGTGCTGCTTAAAAAACTTTCGCTGAAAAATTGCGAAAGTTTTTATTTTTTTGTTGATATTTTTTTAAGCACAACATATCATATTGATATATCACATTGATACATTGAAAGGAGTTTTATTATTGTCTATAGAACATACAATTCTTGCTGTCCTAAGCTTTTGGCCCAGCACGGGATATAATATTAAATCTGAATTTGAACACAAAGCTGCTGGCCTTTATTGGGGAATGAGCTATGGGAGCATTTACCCGAAATTAAAAAAGCTGGAAGAAGAAGGATTTATCTATGCAATCGAGCAGGAAGATGAAGGAAGAAAGAAAAAAATGTATGAGCTCACTGCAAAAGGCTGGAAAGAGTTTGAGAACTGGCTGAAGACTCCGCCTTCTTTCCCCATTATTAAAGATGAATTACTAATGAAAATGTCAACCTGGCATGAAGATATGGATAATGAAGTGTTAATTAGCCATTTATTAAAAAGAAAAGAAGACGCTTCAGATATTCTAAAATTTGTAAAGGAATGGCCGCGAAATGGATACTCCTATGTCAGCAAGCTTGGCTGCCTTTCGATTCGATATGCAGAAATGAAGCTTGAAACGGAAATTAAATGGATTGAGGAATCAATTGAAGTGCTGCAAAATAATAATCTGCCAGTTGGCCAGGATCCACATGGCAATACTGAAAAGCTGCTAAAAAGGCGAAGGATGGCCATCGGCGGGGATAAGGGGCTTTGCCAATGAAATCCGGTATTTTTAAACCGCTCAAGCTTCAATCCTTTCGCTCTCTTTTTGGTGCCCAGCTATTTTCCGACTTGGGTAACTGGCTCGATCTTATTGCTTTGCAGGTTATTGTTGCTTATCACTGGGGGCTTGATGAAACCGCCATTGCCTCTGTCATTATTGTTCTCGGTCTTCCCTGGGTAATTATCGGCCCGTTTGCAAGTGTGTTTGTGGACAGATTGCCGAAAAAAACTGTTATGATCGTTTGCCTCCTTTTAAGAATTGTCTTTGTCGCAGGCTTATTTTACGCTCCCAACCTATACATCCTGCTATTATTTGTGTTTTTAAAAGGAACCGTATCAGCCCTTTACGACCCGGCAAGGCAGAGTGCGATCAGGATGATTGTACCTGACAGCATGCTGCCTGAAGCAGTAACTCTAAGCCAGCTTTCAGTCAACACTATGAAAATCGCCGGGCCAGCTTTAGGCGGAGGGATTATAGCAGTTTTCGGACCAAAGAGCCCCTTTCTATTTGAAGCAGCAGGATTCTTTGCAGCTATTATTTTCCTGCTGTTTCTTCCCAGCTTAAAATCTTTTGAGGAATCCGATAAAGAAATGGCTGAAGACTATACTGTCAAAACGAGTTTTTGGAAAGAATTTTCTGATGGAATAAAACATATTTTCCATGCTCCCCTTTTAAGGATCTCAATTATTCTTTCTTCTGCAGCATTTTTCATCATTTTCCTTTATGATGGGTTATTTGTTTTTATTGCAAAGCAGATTGGGTTTAATGAGGGGAATTTCGGATTGTTGATCAGTGCAGTGGGTGCAGGCAGTGTGGCGGGCTCACTTTTGCTGGGCCAGTGGACAGGGTGGAACCGGAAACCCGTCCATTTAATGAGTTCTTCAGCCATATTAAGCGGCACTTTTATTGTAGCTGTTGGACTTGGAGGCTTAGGTTTTCTTAACTTCCCTCCACTGGTCTGGATAATCGGTGCATGTCTATTAGGTCTTTTAGGTGCGGGAGAATCTGTTCCTTACGGCTATGTTCTCCAATCTGAAACACCAAAGCAAATGATGGGCAGAGTTTCGGCTGCCGCCATGTCCCTGCAGACTTTTTCAATGCTTATTGCACCGGCGGCAGGAGCGCTTCTTGCAAAACAGTTAGGCGCCTCGATTGTTATGATTGGCGCTGGTCTGGCAACAACATTATTAGGTTTAACTATGCTAATGTTTATATGGAAAAAATCAGGATCCTTCCAGCCCATAAGCGGAAAGCAGCTGGATGGATAAGCTTTTGCAATAAAAGCCCGATACTAAGTTGGTTTTATTGACTAAAAAGGGTATAATATGTTTATACCCCTTTATAACTTGAAAGGAGATTGGAAATTGAATTCTGATAAGAAACAATATCCCCATCTGCAACCAACGGTTGAAAACCTCTCTCAAGCCATCTTCACCGTTAACCGCCATGCAAAGACAGCACCAAACCCTAAATTTTTGTATAAATTAAAGCACGATGCACTTCAAAAGTTAATTAAAGAAGGAAAAGCCCAAAAAGCAGGCCTTCACTATTCTGGCAATCCAAAAAACAGCCAGCAGCAGTCAGATGTTCTGGTAAAGTGCGGGAATTATTCTTTCCATCTTCCGCCCTCTAAAGAGGATTTTTCAAAGCTTCCCCATTTGGGCAAACTCGATTCCTTCGTCAGAAATCCAAAATCTTCACTATCTCTTAATGCGGCGAAAAAATTGCTTATGTCATATACAGGGCTAAAAGAGCTTAATAGCACATCAAACGAAAAAAAGCACCGCTATGAAAAACCTGTATTTAAGAAACTAGGAGAAAGTTACTTTTAATCACTAAAAAGCTGGATTGAAAATTCCAGCTTTTTCTTTGTTATGATCCTATAATGCATGCTGATCTATCAAAAGCACCAATTCTGCAATTTCAGGCTTGCTCACCTGTGCATTGGCTCCAACCATTTGGCCCTTGTGGCGAAGATCTTCGGTAATCAATGAAGAAAAAATAATAACTGGAATTTTTGCAAGCACAGGATGCTCTTTAACTTTTTTAGTAAGGTGATGCCCATCCATTTGCGGCATTTCGATATCAGTGATCATGAGCTGCACTTCCTTAGTGACATCGCGCCCCAACACAGCTAAGGAATGCAAATATTCATAAGCATCGTATCCATTTTCAAAGAATTCAATTTGAGAAAAACCCGCTTCATTCAAAGTATCATTCAAAAGCTTTCTTAGGAGTGGAGAGTCTTCTGCAATAAGCAGCTTCTTGTCAGACCTTTCCCGCTTTCCAAGTTTCTGCACCTTCTGGATGCTAATCCCTGCATCAGGATTTATTTCAGTAACCATTTTTTCAAAATCAAGCAGCAGCACCATCTCATCCTCAAGCTTTATGATTCCGATTATCTGGCTTTCCTGGCCCTGATACATTTCAGATGGCTTTTCAATTTGGTTCCAGGAAATGCGGTGAATTTTTGAAACATTATGAACATGGAAAACAATTTTCTGCTGATTAAACTCTGTCACAATAAACTTATCCTGCTGAGGGCTTTCTGAAGGCTCCATATTTAATGATGATGCTACATCCACTACAGGAAGAACCTCTCCCCTCAGTTCAATGATCCCTTCAATATTTCTATGCGAATGCGGGACAGGAATGACTTTTACAGGATTAATAATTTCCTTCACTTTAATAACATTAATTCCAAATTTAATCCTTCCAATTGAAAATTCAATAATTTCCAGTTCATTTGTTCCGCTTTCCAGTAAAATGCCTTTTTTCTGCTCCACTTTTTTCGTCCTTCCTTTTTCATATGCTTTTATCTAAGTTCGCAGCTCCAGTTGTATGACGCTTGTTTTAAGAGCAGCAAGCCGAATATGAATCTTGAATCTTTTTCTCTATTAATATACCATGAATGGATAAAATTTCTTATGAAAATTTCAGTTCATTACGAAAAAAGTCCTTATTTCTGGAACAGGAATTCAGCTGTTTTGCTAATAACCAAAAAGCAAGCCTTTGACGGCTTGCTTCTTCAATGCAATAGTGAACTTAATTAGGAATGCTGTCGTCCTTAATTTTTGAATGAACAAACAGTCCAATTATGGTTAAAATCATCAATGAACCTAAAGCAAGTCTGCTTGCCAGGTTTCCATAGCTGGCAAAGATCAAAGTAATGCTTCCATAAATAACGGGTCCGATTATGGAAGATACTTTCCCTGAAAATGCAAACAAACCAAAAAACTGCCCTCTTTTATCTTCTGGAGTCAATTCCACAATATAAGTCCTTGTGGTAACCCACATGGACCCAAGAGCGACGCCAAACATGCTGCCCGCAATCCAGAACATGGTTTCATTGACAGCGCCAACAGCAATTGCCAGAGCAACAAGAAGAAGGATCCCAACGTACTTAACCGCTTTGTTGGGCCCTTTCGCCTTGGTAATATAGCCAAATACAAAAGAACCAATTATACTGGACACCGTTGAAGCAAGATATAACAAAATGAATTGGCCAGTTGAAAAGCCCACAATCGTTTTTGCGTAAACGGCCATCATGGCAATCGTTGTAGCAATTGCATCATTTAAGAAAAAATAGGCAATCATAAATGTAAAAATCGCCTTATAATGTCTCATATCTTTAAAAGTCTGCCAAATTTCCTTATAGCCTGATAAAAATTTTTGTTTTTCTTTTGCCTGGTAAGGCTTATCTTTTACAAAGAAAAACAGCGGCAAAGAAAACACCAGAAATAATATAGCAGTTGGTATAAAAGATTCGTGAAAACCGTCATCTCCTACAAATAAATAAACTGTCAGGCCTACAAGGGTTCCGATATAGCCAACGGCCACTCCAAAACCTGAAATCAGAGGTATATCCTGCTTTGTTCCCAGATCGGAAATCATTGCATCGTAAAAAACCAGACTGGAATGGAAAAAAAACTTTGCAATAATAAAACATATAATAACGAGTGCAAGATAAACAGGAAGCCCAAATATTTTCCCGCTAATCTGGCTTGATGCAAAAACCCCCATAAAAATGGTTGCCATTACAGTAATAAGCGTAAAGATTACGATATATTTCTTTTTTCTTCCTGTCCTGTCTATCATAACTCCAAACAATGGAGAGAACAGGACAAGAAAAAAGCTTGCCAGCGCATTAGAATAAGAAATAAAGGTACTCGCTATCTGATTTAAAATTTCATTCTCTCCTATTACTTCCTGCAGGTAAAAAGGAAAGAAAATGGTATTAATATTTGAGGAAAAAATAGTATTCGCAAAATCGTATAGTGCCCATGATACAATGGGCAGTGTCATATACAGCCGCCAGGAATTGAATTTCCCCTGTTTCTGCAGCTCCGTTTTTTCTATTTCCATGTCATCAGCTCCTTCAGGTAAAAAACACCTTATTCCTTATTCAAGACCTATCTGTAAAACCCTTTTATTTTACCAAATTTTAATCAATGCATTTTTTTTTAAAATTTAATGAATATTTGAATAATAATTTTCTTTATGCAGGCAGAAATTAAATTAAGGTGGGGAAAAATGAAAAGGAAGGAACAAAAAGAATATACAAAACAATTAATCTACTTGTCTGATTGGTGAAGGCCAAAACAGGGGGGAATTTAATGAACAGGCAGAATCTTCCCGCATTGCCGCAATGATGGTGAATTCTTTCTTTGACACTTTGTTTTACTGGGTGCATCATCCCGATCAGGAGCCTCTGCCTGTTTTGCTGCATGACGTTATAGCATCTTGCTTTACAGTAAAATCAGACTGTCAGCTGGTGTTAAACACTGATGCCGGCTGCCTGCATTACTTGCTTTTTATGGTGAATGTCATGTTCAATAAAATCTGCAAAATAATCGCGCACAGTTAAGCTAGTGCTGCCGATTTTAAAAGCTGTATCAAGTTCTTCTTCTGACATGCCTTCAAGCATCCGATGAAATTGTCTCCGAACTGATAAAAGTTCTTCAATAATCTCTAATTGTGCATGCTTTTTAGCGTATTCTCCTGCAGCATCATTCACACTTTGAAAATCAGGATAGCTCTCCAGTACTGCACCCTCATTAAAAAATGGGAAACGCTCCTCAAGAGAATATTTATCCCAAAATAACAAATGGGAAATTACTGCCGAAACCGGCCATTTTCCAGCCGAGACAGGCTTTAGCCAATTTTCCCGGCTAAGATCTTTTATCGACTCAAGCCATACAGAAAAAGATTCATAGTGAGTAATAATATCTTGCTTCTTCATTTTCATCCTCCCTTCCTAAAAATATATTCTGCATGCAGATAATAAATCCTTTTTATTGCTGACCTACAAAAAAACCTGCAGGGCGTCTCAGCTGCCCTGCAGGTTTATTAAGAATTATTTTTTTAATACGACGGTGCTTGCGATTAAATCATGCAATGCCTGTTTTTTCTCTGTAAAGGCAGCAATAATATAGCCGATAAGGAAAATTCCAGACAGGATGGCCATGGCCAAATATCTTCCCAGCGCCCTCCAGAAAGAAATGCGGTTGCCATTTAAGTCAGTCACTTTTAATCCCAGCAGCTTTTTCCCCACAGTTCCCTGCCATTTGGATGCGTGCAGGCCTGCAAAATAGGCAACAGCAACGACAAGATTGACAAGAAAGGTTACTCCAAGTGCGCCAAAATATGATCCCATGAATGCAAAAGCTTCTTCATCAGTCATTTCTGTTTCCATATAAGATGGGTCGCTTATCATCGTATTAAAAGCATCAGACGTGCCAAAGAAAATCATAAAGATAACAATGCTTATAATTATAAGCGGAATTCCAACAATAATAGAATCGATTAAATAGGCCGCAAATCGGAGCCAGAATCCGCCATATTCCTTTGTGCTTTCATAAGGCTGCTTCTCTAAAGATGTCTCCACTTTAAAACCTCCTTTGAATATTTTGCTGGAAAACTAACAAACTAAAAATGCAGTTTCCACTATCTACTAATGTTAATCTCTAAATGAATTATATTCAACTATTTGTAAAATTTTACACTCATTTATTTTTTAACAAATATCTCTCTAAAACGTTTTCATCTTGACTTTTTTGTGAACAGTCTTAAAACAGTGTAGACACTAATTTTCCAAAGTCATAAAATAGGTTTGTAAAGCTAAAAGTAAGTTTTACATAAAATAAAAATGAGGTGCGATCAGGCATGAAAGGTACAGCAATCCTTTACCATGATGAACATAAAGTTACGATCCTGGAAAATGTGGAGCATTCTGTGTTTGAGGAAATGAAAGATCAATGCGGCGACAAACATTGCCGATGCCATATAGAAAATAAAGTAATTGATTTTGGTGCTGTATCCCCGATATTATGGCATGAAGACGAAGTCGATTGGGATTACGGATACTAATTATTTTTCTGCAGGCTCTGAATAGAATTCAGGGCCTGTTTTATTTTTTTCTGTTTGCTGCATCATCAAAGTGATAGAATAAACATTATGATTATGCGAGGTGAATACATTGGAACATTTAATCAATCAAAGAGTGAAGGACATCGAAATTTCTGGAATCAGAAAGTTTTTCAATATGGTTGCCGGCACCAAAGGCATGATTTCTCTTACAATTGGACAGCCTGACTTCCCGACGCCATTACATGTTAAAGAAGCAGCTAAACAGGCAATTGACGATAATTTTACCTCCTATACACACAATGCGGGCGATATTCGATTGCGGCAAGCTGCAGCTTCTTTTGTAAAAACAAAATATAACCTTACATATAACCCTGAATTAGAAGTCATTGTGACAACGGGGGCAAGTGAAGCTATCGATATTGCATTTCGTACAATTCTGGATGAAGGATCGGAAGTAATTCTGCCTGGTCCTGTTTATCCCGGTTATGAGCCAATCATAAAGCTATGCGGTTCAGTTCCGGTATATACTGATATTTCCAGAAACAAGTTTAGATTTACTGCGGATTTAATTGCAGAACAAATGAGTGATAAAACAAGGTGCATTGTTCTTCCATATCCATCGAATCCGACAGGTGTCAGTCTGAGTTTTAAGGAGCTTGAGGAAATTGCTGCTCTTGTTAAAGGCAAAGATATCTTTATCCTTGCTGATGAAATTTATAGCGAGCTGATCTATGATCAAACGCATCACTCAATCGCTTCCCTTTTGCGGGAGCAAACTATAGTAATTAATGGACTTTCAAAATCCCATTCGATGACAGGCTGGCGCATTGGTCTTTTATTCGCACCGGAAAACCTTGCAAAACATATCTTGAAGGTGCATCAGTATAATGTGACATGCGCAGCTTCTGTCTCCCAAATGGCAGCTCTTGAAGCGCTGACAACCGGAATCAACGACGCTCTGCCAATGAGGCATGAATATGCCAGACGCCGTGACTATGTATATGAGCGTTTAGTACAGATGAACCTGGATGTAGTCAAACCTGATGGCGCTTTTTATTTTTTTATAAAAATACCAGATGTTTCAATGAACTCCTTTGAATTTGCCCTTTCTCTTGTTGAAAATGCAGGAGTTGCAGTAGTTCCTGGCAGCGCCTTCTCCTCATATGGAGAAGGTTATTTCCGGATTTCCTTTGCCTATTCCATGGACACATTACAAGAAGGGCTTGACCGGATCGAAAAGTATCTGGAGGGTATATTGTAGAGAATCACTCGGTCGACAGCGCCATTTCCCTTTTTAGGAGGAATGGCGCTGTTTGTATATTCATTGCTTCTAATTTCAATCAATGCAAAAAGGCAGGCTCCGTGCCTGCCTTTTTCACCCTTACTGCCCTTGATATTGCCCGTTGTTTTTTGATGCTTTTTCCTTTTTGGCTTTATCCTTATGAATTTTATTCGTGTCAGCACTTCCAAATTCATGGGAGAATTCAGAATCAATGACAGCAGAATCGAAGCCTTTTTTGTTCTTTTGCTGAGGATCATTTTTCTTATTTCTTTTAGCCACCTGTCTAACCCCCCTTTTCACTTTCTTTATTAGTTTGAAGTGAAAAAAGGGGGTTTATTCATTAACAGGCGCAAATTACTTATCCCAATATTTATACAATGCCTGTGTACCGCTGTTTTCTTCCCCTTTTTCAGAAAGCTCGGCATACATTTTTTTTGCAAGAGCAAGCCCTGGAGTCATCATGCCCATTGCTTCTGCTTCATCTAAGGCGATATTCATGTCCTTAATGAAATGTTTTATATAAAAGCCTGGTTCAAAGTTGCCATCAATTATTCTCGGTGCAAGATTTGATAGTGACCAGCTGCCTGCTGCACCAGATGATATGCTTTGAAGAACAGTACTTGGGTCCAAACCTGCTTTTTCTGCATAAACTACCGCTTCACACACCCCTATCATATTTGATGCAATCGCAATTTGATTACACATTTTCGTATGTTGTCCGGCACCTGCTTTTCCTTGATAGACGATATTTGTTCCGAGAAGATTGAAAATCGGTTCTACTGCCAGAAATGCGTCCCTGTCTCCTCCGGCCATTATTGAAAGCTTTGCATCCCTGGCGCCGATATCGCCTCCTGAAACAGGGGCATCTATTGCATGCATGCCTATTTTGCCTGCTTCTTTGTATATTCTTTTGGCCAATGTAGGTGTCGAGGTGGTCATGTCAATTACATATGTATTTTCCCTGCCATTGGTGATAATGCCATTTTCCCCAAGGTACACTTCCTCTACATCTGCCGGATAACCAACAATCGTAATAATGACATTTGCTTTCTTAGCAACTTCCAATGGCGTCTCAGCCCACTCTGCCCCATTCTCTATTAGTTCAGAAGCTTTTTCTTTGGTTCTTGTATAAACAACTAATGGATAACCTGCTTTCAGCAGATGCCCCGCCATGCTCTTGCCCATAACCCCTGCTCCCACAAAACCGATAACTGTATTTTCAGGTGAAATCAATGTACCCACTCCCTTGAAATATCTGAATTTTTATATTAATTCTAGCATTACTTATCTTAGATTAAAAATATTAGATGTCCCAATAAAGACAAAAGACCAGGCAAATACCTGGTCCATCCCCAATTTTATGCGCGTAATTTATATTACACAGATTAGATAAAAACAAAACTCCTGTCATCACATTGGATTCTTTTTAAAGCTGTGAGGAAAAATTATTTAAGAATGCTCTCGCAATCACTTCATCCTCATTTAAGATTTCTACAGATACTGCATCTTCATTCACGATCATTTCTTCTATTTCGAAAACATGCAGGTCCTGTGTAAGAGGAATGGGATTCATAAAAATATAGTTTCCCTTTCCATTATTAACTTCTATATATTCCCCATTGATTATAGTGTCCTCCCCATAAACAAACTCATCCGTACCAAGGGCAGCGGCCAGTTTTTCATTATGTATGGAAACTTTTACTTTGTATAATTCCTCTTCTGAAAGGATTTTATCATTAATTTTAAACCGGAACTGCAGCTCATTGTTTTTAGTCAGCAAGGCTTCAGCATGACTATTGACGATTGAGTCCTGTGCACCCTGCATGCAGCCTGACAGAGGCAGGGCCAATATGGCGGTAAGAATTAGGCTAATGATCTTTTTTTTCATGAAGAATTCCTCCTTTTTCATTACCTTTTCCTTTCTCGTCTTACAATAAACCCCAATTACAAAACTTAAACGTTACCCTCGAAAAAAAGCGTACAAAATATAAAAGAAGCCCTTTCCAGGCTTCTTTAATGGAGGACACGGCTTAAAAATAAGCTCTGTTTTTCATATAAGTCGTTTTTCTGCTTTTCTTTAATGCATCTATATCGATAATCATGAAAGAGAAAGCTGATTATCATGGTAACCATTTTCCATCTCTCCTTTTTATGTTGTAGCTTAATTATAGGAGAGTTTCATATTCCGGATAACAATCATAAGATGTGATTGCTGTCATCCTTAAGGCTGAATGGCAGTTTCACCTGAAGAAGGATAAAAAATAAACCGGCCATCATAGGCCGGCTTAAAAAGGGGGGAAAATGAGAATGATCAGCTTACTTATGACTGACCTAAGTGCTTACTTCTTATTTACCCGGGGAATTTTATTTAAAACTTTTTAATTGTTTCAATTTGATTACAGTTTTGCAGCTTCTTTTACAGCTTGAACTACTTCTTCTGCTGTATTCATATGAAGCGCTTTTTCAGCCAGTGCTTCCATGTCTTTTTTGTTTAGGTGACTGATTTGAGAACGAGCTTTAAGGATCGACGTAGCGCTCATGGAGAACTCGTCAAGTCCTAATCCCAACAGCAATGGAATAGCCGTTTCATCCCCAGCCATTTCACCGCACATGCCTGTCCACTTTCCTTCCTTGTGTGCTGCGTCAATAACCATTTTAACTAAACGCAAGATTGCAGGATTATACGGCTGGTAAAGATAAGAAACACGCTCATTCATTCGGTCTGCAGCCATTGTGTACTGAATTAAATCGTTTGTGCCTACGCTGAAGAAATCAACTTCTTTAGCAAATTGCTCAGCCATAACAGCAGTTGAAGGAATTTCAACCATAATTCCAATTTCAATGTTGTCTGCAACCTCTAAGCCTTCGCTCACAAGCTTTTGTTTTTCTTCTTCAAGGATTGCTTTGCCCTGACGGAATTCATCAAGGGTTGCAATCATAGGGAACATGATTTTCAGGTTTCCATAAGTGCTTGCTCTTAGCAAAGCCCTTAATTGTGTCCTGAACATTTCCTGTTCTTCCAGACATAGACGAATCGCCCGGAAGCCCAGGAATGGGTTCATTTCCTTCGGAAGATTCAGATAAGGAAGCTCTTTATCCCCGCCAATATCAAGCGTGCGGACAACAACTGGTTTTCCGCTCATTCCTTCCAGGACAGCTTTGTAGGATTCAAACTGCTCCTCTTCTGTTGGAAGCTGGTCTCTTCCCATATATAAAAATTCCGTGCGGTAAAGACCAATGCCTTCTCCGCCATTTTCAACTACACCCTTCAGATCTTTTGGAGTGCCGATATTGGCAGCCAATTCAACCTGATGGCCATCAGCAGTAACTGATTTTTCGTTAACAAGCTTAGCCCACTCAGCTTTCTGAGCCTCGAATTTGCGGTGTTCTTCTTTATATTCGGCTACAGCCTCTGGAGTCGGATTAATATGTACTAGACCTTTTAATCCATCCACGATAACCAGGTCGCCATTTTTAATTTGCTTTGTAGATTCCTTTGTTCCCACTACGGCTGGAATTTCCATGGAACGGGCCATAATGGCAGAGTGAGATGTTCTGCCTCCAATGTCAGTTGTAAACCCTTTTACAAACTGGCGGTTCAGCTGAGCAGTATCGGATGGGGTCAAGTCTTCAGCAATAATGATTACTTCTTCTGCAATCATGCTGGGATTCGCAATTTGCACCCCAAGCAAATGAGAAAGTACGCGTTTCGTTACGTCACGGATATCCGCCGCACGCTCTTTCATGTATTCATTGTCCATTTGTTCGAACATTGTAATGAACATATCTGCTGTCTCTTTTAATGCAGATTCAGCATTTACTTTATCTGTTTTAATTTTATCTTCAATTGGCGAAATTAATTCCGGATCACTTAATACAAGAAGATGAGCATCGAAAATAGCAGCTTTATCAGCCCCAAGTTCTTTATGGGCATTATCACGGATGACTTCCAATTCACCTTTAGATTCAGCTAACGCTGACTGAAAGCGTTCCACTTCCTGTTCAGCATATTCTACTGTCTTTCTATCAAAAGAGAGATCCGGCTCAACCAAGCGGTAAGCTTTCGCTATTGCAATACCGCTTGACGCCGCAATTCCGTTTAAAAAGCTCATTATTCAGCCAAACCTTCTTTTTTCAGTGTTTCTTCAAGGCTGTTAAGGGCATCTTGTTCATCGTTTCCTTCAGCAATAATTGTAATATCTGCACCTTGTCCAACACCTAAAGACATAACACCCATGATTGATTTTAGATTTACTTTCTTTTCCTTGTACTCAAGGTGAATTTCCGAGTCAAATTTGCTGGCAGCTTGTACAAGCATTGTAGCTGGACGAGCGTGAATTCCTGTTTCTGCAGTTACTTTAAATTGTTTTTGAACCATATGGGATCAATCTCCTTCTTATTAATGATTGTATTAAGATGTGCAAGGCGTTGCCTCACGAACTTAAAGACGGGAACTGGAATTTTTTCAGCAAAATCAGCAGCAGGATGAAACAGTAATAATGCCGGGATATTTCGTCCTATATGCTGTTTTATTTTTTCCAACGCCCTATTATTCATGTATATAGTTGTTCAAAAAAGCTGAGAAAAATTAGTAAAATTACTTCGTCTCGAAGCTTCTCTGCATTTTGAACACTTCCATAGAATCAGGAAATATTACCTGGCTGCAATTAAGTTATCGGACAACTTACATCTCAGACAAAAGAATAGCATTTCACATTCATTTAGACAATGAAAAACCCTTAATTTTTCACGTTTGTTCACACTTTTTCGAGTAAAACGCTTTCATTTGCCAATGATTTCTACTTAATGTTTCAGATGCAATATTTCTTTTAATTTATGGCTGTGGATGATACTTATCTTGTTTTCTAACCAGTTTTGAAGTTTCTTTGTATTGAAGTACATTATAGCTGATTCGCATTTTTGAAATGGTACCCTTTAGAGCTGTTTCATGATCGCCTTCCCGGTCCGTATACAATGTGGCAAGATCCGATACGGATCGTGAAAGCATTTCTATGACATGTTTCAAGTCTTCATGATTATAAGAAGTGCTGTCTTCCATCAGATGCTCTAAAATATCTTGAGATAAACTTTTCACTCTTAATGCTTTTTCTGATTCAACTTTCATTATTTTATCCCGCCTTTTTGATTGATTTTTCCATTATATGCGGGCCAGAAGAGTGAAATGCTGTGAGCTTAGCCAATTAAGCATTCTGGTTCTTTCCATCCTGATAAGATTGGGCATTCAGATTGAATATTCCATTTTCGCCCTCCTGTTAACTTCCATACTGCTCTCTAACCTATATAGATTGATCGGTGTAATTTTACTAAAAAATATTTATCTTTACAATTATCTGATAATTAAGCTCCCCAAAAAAGAAAAACGCATGGATAATAAATCCATACGCTAATTGCCTAGCTATCAGCTTTTAAATTTTTCAGTATGTTCCATACGAAAATTAATATACCGGCAGCAGTTGCAGTAGCTCCAATAGCAGTACCTGGAAGAAAGGCATTATACTCTGTTACCAGGACCAAAGACAGTGACAGCATCATGATTGGAAGCCCAATATTATGAAGCCAAAAATGCCACTTCCCTGCTAGAATCCCTCCCTCTAATTGTTCTAAAGCATTTAAAGACTACGAGGCTTTAGAACCATTTAGAACAAGGGGCTTGTTCCTGTTTCTAACTTATTTATCATTTTTTCACAGTAAATTTACAAAGAATTCAATGCCACTTAACGAAGCTGTTTTACAATGTCTTTAAGACAGGAGGCGAGAATGATGATTAACATCCTGCTATGCCTTATTTTCATTGGTGCAGTTTTCGTGCTTAATATCGTATTGTTAAGAAAGTAGACAGTTATTATTGTTCATAAATCATTTTCCTTGTCATTCCTCCATCTACTGTTATATTTTCTCCTGTAATAAAGTCATTTTCTGGATCGGCTAAAAATAGGCAAGTTCTTGCAATGTCGCCGGGTTTTCCAACTCTGTTGGCAAAATGCTGACTATGATCAATCCCCCTGAGACTTTCATAATCTCCTGTTTCAATCCAGCCGGGACTTATGCAATTAACCCTGATCCCTTTTTCAGTAAGCGTGCTGGCCAAAGCATGGGTGATTGCTATAATTCCGCCTTTTGAAGCCGAGTATGCCTCTGTATTGCTTTCAGACATTACTGCTCTCGTAGAAGATAGATTGATAATACAGGATCCTTGTTTCATCAATTTGGCAGCTTCCCTGCTGCACAGGAAGACACTTCGAAGGTTCGTATTGATCACTTCATCCCACAATTCCACAGTCAGTTCAAAAAGTGAATGAAACTTTGAGATCCCAGCGTTATTTATTAGAATATCAATTGCTCCAAATGATTCATAAGTTTTCATTATAAGTCCCTTGATTTCTTCTTCATTCTTAACATCCGCTCTTATGAACATGCTTGTCAGGCCTTTTTTGTCCAACCTTTCTTCTAACTTTTTTCCCCTCATTTCATCTATGTCGGCAATGATTACATTGGACCCTTTCCCTGCGAACGTCTCGGCAATTCCCTTGCCAATTCCGCTGGCACCTCCTGTAACAACGACCGTTTTCCCTTTAAAATTGCTCATACTTGTACAGTCCCTTCAAACTTGTAATATTGCTTTTGTGCCCAGAATGCTTAGCCTTCCATTCAATTTTTCATGAGGGCATATAGGAAAGACACCTGAGATTTTCAAGTGTCTTTCCTATGTGCTTTATCATTCAGCACCTTTTCCTTCCTTAACTTCGGGGTGAATCTAAATATCGATATATAACGTGTCCGCCTCTTTGGGCGATTCCGCGGAAGTGCTTAAAATCCTCCCTTTTCACAATGACACTGCGAAAAGGAAGAAAGTCTTCTTTTGACACATGATACTCAGAAATGATTCCATTTTTTAATTGATCGAGCACTTCCTGAATTTGTTCATGATTCATTACTCAGAACTCCTTTTTACTCTATTCTTTCTTTATCATAAATAAAGTGATGTCAATTTTGAAGTATCTAATATTATATCTGCATATCAATCTTTTTTCTGAATATTAAATAATTTTAATGTACAAAAGTTATTTATCTGGTATAATATTACCAACTTAATGCTGTAATAAATTACCTAAGCAGCAGTGAATTGCAAAATTCTTTACGCATTTCATAATATAGTGCAAACTGTTATTACCAGCGAAAGAAATGGACAAAAGGAGAGATGCTTTTTGAAGAAAGCAGAGGTTGGCAATATTATTGAGTTTCGTGACGGATTACAAGGAATTGTAGAAAAAGTAAATGAGAATTCTGTTATTGTAGATTTAACGTATATGGATAACTACCGTGATTTGGAATTAGATCAAAGGACAGTTGTCAATCATAAAAATTATAAGGTTGTAAGAGAATCAGCAGTATAAAAGAAAAAATGAAAGCGTATTCCTTCGAGCCAAAAAAGCAGCTCTCTTGCTGCTTTTTTATTTTTGCATGTTATCAGTTTCATTAGACATTTTGATGCTTTCTGCTCCACCGGCCTCTCCCCTTTTCAGTTTGCATTTTAAAATGGCGCACCCTTGGATTTCTGCACATTCGCGGCCCCCAGATTGGGGGCCATGATTTTTTATTCTTTTTCCCCGGACAGTTCTTTTAATGATTTCACTTTACCATGAGGGTGCTGATCCTGCTTTCTTACCGTCCATGCACGCTCTTTTTCTCTTTTTGATTTTGTCATTATACTTACCTCCCTTCTCATGGGCTTATGATTAGCATTTCTGCATTTTTTTATCTTATCGTTTCCAAAGAAATCTTTTCCTTACTTTTTAGGATTGTTTTTTGTTAAAATAGTGTTTGGTTATTTTTTTGCTTGAAAGGAGATTAAAAATTGAAGAGTATTGCCGCAGATGTCCGCTTTATTGGCGGGATATTACTCGCTCATCTGCTAATGTATTTTACATTTCAGGATAAATCAATTTTTTGGTATATCTTTTCTGCCTCTTTACTGCTTCTAATCAGTTATTCCATCATAATGGAGGAAGTAGAAGACAAGGCTTCTTTTGGAACATTTATTACCTATGGAGTCCTTTCAGGTTTTTTATTGTATGGACTTTTTTGGGCTGGATATAGTTTATTTGAAATACTCAATCTTCCGCTTGTTAATCAGGTTGAAAAACTATATGGCCGATTTTCACCTTCCCTTATCTGGCACTATATTGTGCTTATTTTAATCATTGTTCCTGGAGAAGAAATCTTCTGGAGAGGGTTCGTTCAAAAGAGATTGATGAAACTTACGACTGTTAAGTTATCCATCATATTATCGTCTCTCCTCTATTCTTCTGTTCATTTTTATTCAGGATACTGGATGCTTGCCTTTGCAGCATTAATCGCAGGCCTCTTCTGGGGATGGCTATACGCATGGAAAAGAAGCATTCCGCTTGTAATCGTATCCCACCTGATTTTTGACTTATTGATGTTCGTCCTGCTCCCCTTTTATTAGATGGCCTCGTGCAGATTTCAATGATGATTAGACAATCCTTAAAGGATTGTCTATTTTTTGTAGTCTTTGTTGAGTCTTGTCGATGTTTTACATAAATGGTAATGTACTAATTAATAGGAATTTATATGTAACTCTTTTATTCCATTTACGTCTAATTATGCAAAAGCGCTAGAAGTGACAACGGGAGGATGAAACAATAATGAAAAATATGGCGAAATTCATCTTAATGCTGGGATTATTTGCTGCTATCCTGGCAGGCTGCGGCACGGCTCAGGATGATTCCGGCAATGGAGCAGAACCGGGGCAAAATGAAGAAGAAACATCTTCAGAAGGACAGGATGGACAGGAACAAACTGAAGAACAGGAATCAGAAGAAGAGGGCACTGTGGGAGAAGGAGACAGTGTTATCAGAATCCTGGAACAGAATATGACTTATACGGTTAAAGGTGAAGAGAAGGAAGAGACTGCCTTCCTAAAACATAGTGATAATCAAAATTATTCTATTTACGTTCTGCCCGCCTATGAACTATCGGCCGAGGAGCCTAATAAGGATGTCTTATACCTTTCAGAAAATGATCAGGTATTCATGCGTATTGAACTTCTTCCGAATGATGCAGATTGGAACATGCTCGAAGAAAACACAAAAGCACAATTAGGAGCTGTTAGCGAAAATGTGCAGACATCTGAAGCTCCTTCAGATGATTTTTACAAAGATGCAACTGTAATGAAGGCTGAAGGAAACGGAGAGAAGGTTTCAGCCTATCTTGTGAAAAACGAAGATTTTTCACTGAAACTTACCCTATTTAATAAGGAAGAAGCTGACCATGAAGATGCTTTCCTTCAGATGGCGAAAACCATTATGAAAGAGGAGCAGCAAAAATAATGAAATGAATAAGAGATCCGTGTAAAACGGATCTCTTTTAATTAGCTTTTATCACGCTTTCTTGCCTTTACTTCCATCATCGAATGGCTTCATCCACAGAAGAATAATAAATGTCAAACTTACATATCCGAAAACCGGATATAAATAGGAAAGCAATGTTCCATAATTGATCAAACTGATAAAGTAACATACTACAAAGATAAACCCCACAATAATAATACTCGGCACGGAAACATATTTTTTTACCTGTCTCTCGATCCCAAACACATTCCCAATAACAGAAGTGAAAATTTCACCATAGATGACAAAAACAAATATCCAATAGAAAGATGATGCCAACGTCTTAACAATTGCAGCCATTGGGATATCATAAGCCTCCAGATTTGGGAGCATCATCAGTGTCAAATGGCTGGAAAGCAGGATGAGGGTCAATGCGCCACCTCCAAGGTATCCACCCCACTTTATTGTCCGATCATCATTTATTTCTGAAGCCACAGGCACTAATACTGCTTGTGCCAATGTCAAATTCAGAGCCGTATAAGAGAACGGAGCCACAACCGCTTTCCATCCATCTTCAGCATAAGGGATAAATAGGACCTGTTCTGCAAAATCAGGAAGCTTCATGCTTATGAACAATAAAATAAAGCTAAATGCAATCATCATCGGAACAACAAACGTATTCACAGCGAATAATCCGCGAATGCCCACTATCATTGTAATAATCGTTAACCCTATCGTTAAGAGCAATCCTGCAGTCTTGCTGATGCCGATCTGTTCTTCAAACACTGCTCCTGCTCCTGACAGCATGACGGCGCAAACGCCCAGCAGCATAAACAGCATCAATATATTAATGGCAGAACCAAAAAATCTTCCAAATAAATATTCATTTAATTCCTGATAAGATGCAGCCTTTATTCGTGCAGAGATTCTCATTAATTTGGAGCCGAGAAAAATAAAGATATAGCCGCTCATTAAAATCCCAATTAAACCGATAAAACCAAATCGGGAAAAAAACTCCACAATCTCCCTGCCAGTGGCAAAGCCCGCTCCCACCACGGTTCCCACATAAACGGCAGCGATCTGGAAAGCTGCCCCCCAATTCGTCTTCACTTAATCTCCTCCTTCCTTTCAAATATATGTAGGCTAGTACAAACAAAGACGAGCTTTTTTGCAATAAGGCTAAACTTCAGTTTTGGGTAAAAATACCAAAACAAATTACTTGAAAGTCAAAGAAGGTCAAATTATAATGCGGATATAAGGTCAAATATAGTCAAAGTCAGACCGTACTTTTAATGGAGGTATGCAAAATGCTTTGTCAAAAATGTCAAACAAAACAAGCAAATGTACAAATAAGACTGAAATTGAACGGAAATGAACGAAATCTAAACCTTTGCCATAGCTGTTATCAAACTGAAAAGCAACATAGCCTTCCTTCCTTTGGGCCTGCTTTGAATGGTTTTTCAGGTTTTGGCCAAATGCCTTTAGAGGATTTCTTCAAGAAGCTGGCTGCCTCTCAAGGAAATGAAAACTATGGTCTAAAAGAAGGGCCTGCACACAATCATGGCAATGGCGGATTTATCGATCAATTCGGACGAAATCTTACACAGCTTGCCAAAGCCGGTTTAATTGACCCAGTCATCGGACGGGATGAAGAAATAAATCGTGTGATTGAAATATTAAATAGAAGAAGCAAAAATAATCCGGTCTTAATCGGTGAACCAGGAGTAGGTAAAACAGCTATTGCCGAAGGACTAGCCATTAAAATTGCCGAGGGAAATGCACCAAAGAAACTTCAAAATAAAGAAGTCTATTTGCTGGATGTGGCATCCCTGGTTGCAAACACAGGCATCCGCGGCCAATTCGAAGAACGCATGAAGCAGCTGATCTCGGAGCTTCAGACACGAAAGAATATTATTCTCTTTATAGATGAAATTCATTTGCTTGTTGGAGCAGGCTCAGCCGAAGGATCAATGGATGCAGGCAATATTCTAAAGCCCGCCCTCGCACGGGGAGAGCTTCAAGTGGTCGGAGCCACCACATTGAAAGAATACCGCCAAATTGAAAAAGATCCTGCATTGGAACGCAGATTCCAGCCTGTTCAAATTGAAGAGCCTGCTGCAAATGAGGCAATTGAAATCTTGATGGGACTGAAACAAAAATACGAAGATTACCATGATGTTTCTTTTACTGAAGATGCCATTAAAGCATGTGTGCAGCTGTCAAGCCGCTATATTCAAGACCGGTTCCTGCCTGACAAAGCCATTGATTTAATGGATGAAGCAGGTTCTAAAATGAATCTTCAATCAGGATATACCCCAGCAGAAGATATTGAAAAACAGCTGAAAGTAATCAGCAGGCAAAAAGAACTTGTTTTAAAAGAAGAAAAATATGAAGAGGCTGCAAGACTCCGTGAAGAGGAACTAAAGCTCCAGCACGCACTAAACGGGGACAACAAGACTGAACGGCCAGTAATTGAAGTTAGCCATATTCAGGAGATTATCGAAAAGAAAACTGGGATTCCAGTCGGCAAATTAGCAGAAGATGAACAGGAAAAAATGCAGAACCTTGAGGAAAGTCTTGCAGAAAAAGTAATTGGACAGGCGGAAGCCGTGCGGAAAGTTGCAAAGGCAATTCGCCGAAGCCGTGCAGGGCTTAAATCAAAGGACCGCCCAATTGGATCTTTTCTATTTGTCGGGCCAACAGGCGTCGGCAAGACTGAGCTGACCAAAACACTTGCCCAAGAGCTATTCGGCTCAAAAGACAGCATGATCAGGCTTGATATGAGTGAATATATGGAAAAACACAGCGTTTCAAAAATTATCGGTTCCCCTCCAGGTTATGTGGGTCATGAAGAAGCCGGACAGCTTACTGAGAAGGTACGCAGAAACCCATACAGCATCATTCTGCTTGATGAGATAGAAAAAGCACATCCAGATGTACAGCACATGTTCCTTCAAATACTGGAAGATGGACGCCTGACAGATAGCCAGGGCCGCACTGTCAGCTTTAAAGATACAGTCATTATCATGACAAGCAATGCAGGAGCTGGGCAAAAGGAAATCCATGTTGGTTTTGGCGCAGCTGACGCCATCATGGAGTCAAACATTCTTGAATCGCTCGGCAGCTTCTTTAAGCCGGAATTCCTGAACCGCTTTGATAGCATTATTGAATTTAAAGCTTTGGAAAAAGAACATTTATTGAAAATTGTCGGCTTAATGCTCAATGAGCTTCAGGAAACATTAAATGAACAGGATATTGAATTGACTGT
Source organism: Cytobacillus sp. NJ13 (assembly GCA_030348385.1). Lineage (NCBI taxonomy): Bacteria > Bacillati > Bacillota > Bacilli > Caryophanales > Bacillaceae > Cytobacillus > Cytobacillus sp. NJ13. The sequence continues at coordinate 1,955,427 of JAUCFP010000006.1, forward strand.
TACCCAGGAAGCCAAGGAGAAATTAGCAGCAGATGGATATCATCCAGTTTTTGGCGCACGGCCATTAAGAAGGATCATCCAGGATGAACTTGAAGACAAGATTGCTGATTTCATCATTGATCATGGCGGAAACAGCCATTTGCTGGCCGATCTCAAAGACGAAGCAATTGTCATTAAACCCACCCTCTAAAAAGAACGAAGAGAGCCGGAATTAAGAACTTCCGGCTCTTTTTTATTTTTTTATAAACTTTTATCATCCACGGAATTCAGCCAATTCTCAATTTCCCCGATAACTGACTCGACACATCCCTCTTCAAAAGGAGAAATCAACCCAGCTTCTTTTACCAGCCCGGTAAAAGGTTTGCTGCCGCCAAGCTGGCACAGTTTCAAATAATCCTTCCATGCCGCTTCCTGATTCTCCCGGGACCGTTTCCAGAATTGAAATGCACAAATCTGTGCCAATGTATAATCGATATAATAGAAAGGTGAATTGTAGATATGGCCCTGCCTCTGCCAGAATCCTCCGTTCTCTAAATACTCATTGCCATCATAATCTTTATGCGGCAGGTATTTCTTCTCAATTTCTCTCCATGCCTGTTTTCTTTCTTGAGGTGATGCTTCCGGGTTTTCATATACCCAATGCTGGAATTCATCAACTGATACTCCATAAGGCAAGAATAGCAGTCCTCCGCTCAAATGAGAAAACTTGTATTTCTCGGTATCATCTTTAAAGAAGCCCTCCATCCATGGCCATGTGAAAAACTCCATACTCATGGAATGAATTTCAGCAGCTTCATAGGTTGGCCAGTTATACTCAGGTATCTCAAAATGGCTGCTTGAATACACCTGGAATGCATGGCCTGCTTCATGGGTAAGAACATCAATATCTCCTGAAGTCCCATTGAAGTTAGAGAAAATGAATGGGGATTTATAGTCTTCAATATAAGTGCAATAGCCGCCCCCTGCTTTTCCCTTTTTGGCTACCAGGTCCATTAGATTATTTTCTCTCATATAAGAGAAAAATTCACTGGTTTCTCTGGAAAGCTCGTCATACATTTTTTGTCCGTTTTCAATAATCCATTCCGGATCGCCTTTCGGTACAGCATTTCCTGATTTAAATTCAAATCCTTCATCGTAAAATTTCAGCTTGTCAACGCCAATCCGCTCTCTTTGCCTTTCCTTTAGCCTTGTGGCGATTGGAACGATGAAATCCTTCACCTGCTTGCGGAAGTTTGCAACCATCTCCGCGTTATAATCTGTTCGGTACATGCGGAAATAAGCCAGTTCAACAAAATTCGCATATCCAAGTTTATGGGCAATCTCTGTTCTAACCTTGACTAGCTCATCATAAATACGGTCCAGCTCATTCTCATTATCAGCCAGGAAACCAAAGCGTGCTTCGCTTGCTTTTTTGCGCATTTCGCGATCCGTAGATTCAGTAAATGGCTCCAATTGGGCAAGAGTGCGTTCTTCACCTTCAAAATCAATCTTAGCTGAAGCAATTAATTTAGTATACTCTGATGAAAGCTTATTTTCTTTTTGCAAAAGCGGAACAATCTCTGGCGAGAACACCTTCAATTGGGCTTCTGCAAGTGCAAAAAGCTGCTTCCCCCATTTTTCTTCGAGCTCTGCCCTAAACCTGGAATTAACCAAAGCCTGATAATACTTTGTAACAAACCCTTCTACTTCAGGCTGAATCTCATCCATATAATCCTGCTCTGCTTTATAAAATTCATCATTCGTATCGACTGAATGACGGATATAGCAAAGGTTGAACATCGTACCGACATTATTGCGAATATCATTAATTTCTTTCATAGCTTGATTTTGCTGTTCTGCAGAAGCTGCATTTTCAAATTTCTCAAGCGCTGCTTCGAATTTCCCCTTTACTTTTTCAAGATCCGGACGAACATATGTATAGTCTTCAAATCTCACATTATTGCCCCCTCGTGTATATGTAAATCGATTTTAATCAAACCACTAAACTATTTCGACAATATTTGGTTAATTCCTCCCCTGAACAAATCTTATAAAGCACAAAATAAAAAACAGCCGGTCAAGGCTGTTTTAATTATTGTACGCCATTTTTATCATTGGAGATAGACAGTCCAAGCTTCTTTAATAACTCAATGGCCGTACCTTTTTCTTCTGGAGTAAGTTCGGACATTAATGAATGGATATGCTTTTCATGGTCAGGGAATATATTTTCGATAAAGTCTTTTCCCTTATCTGTTATTTGCGCAAAGGTAACTCTTCTGTCATTCGGGCATGCGACCCTTTTTAACAAGCCTTTCTGCTCTAGCTTGTCCACTACATATGTGATGCTTCCACTGGCCAATAGTATTTTCCCGCCGATCTGCTGCAAAGGCTGGTCACCCTTATGGTAAAGCAGTTCCAGAACAGCAAATTCAGTTGGATTCACTCCATAAGTTTGTATTAGTTTATTTACGTTTTCATTTATTGCCCTATATGCCCTGGACAGGACAATAAACAATTTCAACGATTGGTCAATTTGTTCAGACCCCATTTTATCCAATCCCTTTTCCTTTTAATTAGTGGCGTTTACATAAATTCAATTCTCAATCATTATAGAAAACAGGAAGAAAGCTGTCAATTTAACATATCCGGATCAATTGCCCGCTACAACCTCCCAATTGTGATTAAGAGTTGGAATTACGTTTTTCTTTTCAAAAAAATAGTTGGCAATCAATTCGGTCATATCGGTTAAAATTTCTTTCACCACCGGCTTATCCTTGAACATATTGTAGCCTCCGCCGCCGGCAGCGCGATAATTGTTCATTACTACATGATACTCGCCATCTTCCCTGATTGGATGCCCTTTATAAAGAAGCTTTGTGATCCGGCTGCCCTTTTGTCGTGAAACATCTATTTTATACTCAATACCTTCCCACATATCGTAATTATAATGCTGTGGCTTTGGATATGAAAAATCAGGATTCACTATAATTTTTCCGTCACTATTCAATTCAAAATAAGCTGCTGACCGCTCCAAAGCATCTTTAATGTCCTTGCCTGTGACTCTGAGAACACATAATGAATTTGGATAAATATAGTTAGAAACAATTTCTCTCATCGTTACTTTAGACTTTAATCCGGGGGCACCCTCATGAAATAAGGCAGTACAGGAAATATCAGCACCTGACGCTTCCATCTGCACTTTATTAATGAATTCAATCAGCGGGTGCTCCCCTGTACGCGCCTCAAATATATCATCAATCAGCATATCCCCATCCATTTCACCGATCACTGTATCCAGCCATTTCTGGGTTTTGGATTCATAATACCCCGCCAGCTGCAGAACCTCATTATCAGGCGGCATTCCGTCGGGATAAATTAAGGCAGAGTGTTTTTCATCAATCAGCCAATCATTGTGTTTCTTTCTGAATTTAACGGTAACCTTTGCAAGCGCTTGGCCATTAAATCCAGGCTGAACAACAGCCACACCATTTACGTGTTCGCCTTTAATAAAACGGTGCTGATGCCCGGTAATCAGAACATCGATTCCAGGAACTTCTGTACAGATCCGATATGCTTCATTTTCGCCAGTTTGTTCTTCCGTCTCTTCACCTGTTCTGATATCCCTTTCAAAGCCGCCATGATAAGAGACAATAATCAAATCTGGTTTCTCTTCCTCCTGAATATATGAAACCCACCTTTTTAAGCTGATCACTGCAGATTCAAAAACAAGATGTTCAATATGCTGCCTTTTCTCCCAATTGGGAATATATTGGGTTGTGACACCTACGACCGCTGCTTTCAAACCATTTGGAAAAGATTTTATTTTATAGGGGAGCCCGAAATACGTTTCCTTTGTTGAATTGAATAATATATTGGCTGACAGCCATGGGAAATTGGACTCACTGACAGCTCTTGCAAGTATGTTCTTTCCATAGTTGAATTCATGGTTTCCGATTACAGCTGCATCGTATTCAAGTTCATTTAATATTTGAATCATGGGATTTTTTTGGTTATTTAAGTATCTGGAATAATAATAAGTTAGAGGAGTTCCCTGGATCAGATCGCCGTTATCAATAAGAATGGAGATCTCAGATTGTTCCTTTTCTTTCTTTATTATTGCTGCAAGCTTGCCCAGCCCATGATCAGCGTTCTCACCAGTTCCATAATAATATGGATAAACATGTCCATGGACATCACTTGTAGCTAAAATCGTGAGAAAAACTTCTGATTTCATCAAACCCCTCCTTACATATAAAATATCATTCCTTTGATAGAAATAAACCTCTTTTAACACAAAATGGTATACTATTGATAATGTCAGTTAGATAAGAACAAATCAACCTAATTATGCTGGAGTTAACCTGATGAATAGTCGAAAACGAAATTTACTACTATATTTAATCGCAGTAATTATTCCCACTTTGGCCGGCAGCATCTTTTTCTTTATGGATTCTATTAATCAAAACGATGAGGAAAGACTGGAAGAAGCAAAATGGATTGGCTCCATACACCAAAGAAGCTGGGATCAGTTTATTTCTGAAACTGTGACAACACTTGAGATGTTATCACTGACTGCAGGAAGTGCTGACACACCCTCAGATAAACTGGAGCCTCTGCTCCAAAAAGCCAATCAGCTGGATCCGCGATATGGCGGGATCTACCTTCTTGATCCCACCGGAAAGGTTCTAACAGGGTCAAATCAATTTTTAGCGAACTCCGATTTATCTAATAAGAAATATCTAAAAGAGGTTTCGCGCACGAAAGATATTGTTATCTCTAACTCCCCTGAAACACTAACTAATGGGCAAACAGTAGTTGGGATAGGAAAACCCGTATTCAACGACAATGGAGATGTAATCTCTATTATTGTGGCACATATGAGGGTGGATTACGTACAAAATATTATGAGACTTCTTACTCCAGAAGCACGACTTTCTGTCCTTAATTCAGAAAGGGAAACGATTATGGACATCAACATGAATGGTGACTCATCGTTTTCCAGCCATAATAGCATTTCAATCCCAATTGACAGACTTCCCTGGAGTGTAAAAGTAGAATTACCGCCAAGAGATATGCTGGCAATTGCCAAAGATGCTTTTAGGGCTATCCTTGTAATAATGATTATAAGCCATATTCTATTTCTCTTTATTAAGTATTTAAGACTTAAAAAGCAGAATGAAGAGGAAAAAAAGGAAAATGAGCTTCAAAAGCTGGAGCTGGTGGGTACTCTTGCTGCCAGCACAGCCCATGAAATCAGGAACCCTTTAACCGGAATAAAAGGCCTTATACAGCTATTAAGTGAAAAATATACGAATACCCATGACCAATATTACTTTTCAGTTATAAATGATGAGATAAGCAGAATTAATGAAATTGTAAGTGAATTTTTAATTCTGGGTAAACCTACAGCTCAAAAGATGGAAACAATGGATTTGAGAAATATCATAAAGGAATTAGAACCTTTGATACTCTCCGAAGCTAATTTACACAATGTCACTTTTGAATCTGCTCTTTCAGAAGAACCTGTCATGGTCGATTGTACGAAAGACCAGATGAAACAGGTTGTCCTGAATTTAACGAAAAACGCTTTTGAATCGATGGAGGGCGGAGGAAAGCTGACAATCAAGCTAAATAAAATGCATTCCAAGTGTCAGCTTAAAATTGCAGACACAGGCTCAGGCATCCCTGAAAATGAGATTGAAAAGATTTTCCATCCATTTTACACTTCAAAGGAAATGGGTACGGGCCTTGGCCTCGTGGTCTGCAGACGCATTCTGCATTCTTTCGGCGGTGAAATATTTATTACAAGCAAAGAAACTAAAGGAACGCATGTAGATATTTTTCTTCCTATCAAAAAAGCATAAAAAGGGAAGGTGAACACTGCCGGGCACCTTCCCTTTTTAAATTGTATAGATTGAATCGTTTTTCTCAATTCTTTTCTTTATCGTCTCCATCATAAATAATAGCTGCGAATTCCTGTCTTCAGGTGCGATTTTTTTATGAAGGACCGAATAAAGTGTGATATCTCTCAGCCTCAGAAATAAGGGCAGCTGCCTTTCCAAATCATCGGGAATTTCATTTTCCATCTGATAGCCATCCAAAAAGGAGTCCAGGAATTGCTTGCCAAAGATTTTCATTTCTGCCGGATCCGCCTCTTTGAACTTATATAAAAGTGAGTAATACAGCGGTATGGCTATATCAGATGCAAACCAATGATGGCAGCAGTCATCGAAATCAAATACCTGTATATCTTTCCCATCATAAAAGAAGTTTCCGGAATGCAGATCAGTATGAATAAGGCCATAATTGTTTATATGTTTTGGCAAGGTTTGAAGCAGATTCAATAAATCTTTTGTATGCTTAATGACCAACTGATCTTCGTCAGGTATATATTTCTCAACTGTAAGCAATTCTTCTTCATCCCATTGCATCCGCGGTACAATTCCAGCTGATGGCACATATGATTTAGTGGCTGCATGCATTTTCCCCACAGCTCTTCCCCATGCTTGAAATAACTCCTTATTGAATTCCGGTGCACGAACACTAATTGGTTTTCCCTCTGCTTTTGAAAACAGGCTGGCGTAAAAGGCAGAACTGTCCCCTGCTGTTAACCGCTCAATCAAATTCCCATTCTGTGATGGAAAAACTTCCGGAACCTTTATTTTTTTCGATTTCAGATAACTCATCCAGTCTGTTTCTGATAAAAGCTCCTCAAGCATTCGGTGAGATGAGTGGGTAATCCTCAAAATATGTGATTTTCCATCTTTATAAACCTCATAAACATAGTTTTCAAAGGCACCCAGCTTTTTATAATTTCCTATATTCAAAGAATAGATTGTAAGGAAATCAGCGAGAATATCGTCCGTCATTAAAGCATCAACTGCTTTTTCCATTGGCTCCCCAGCCCTCTCTCTTTAATCTGAATAATGTAAATTATATAATAAATAATAGATTTCCAAAATAACTATTTTGAAAGGCTTATGAATAAGTTAAACTATATTTAGCTTTACGAAATGTTAAGGAAAAAAGGAGACTATACCATGAGTACTACCGCTGCTTCAGTCAGTCCAAGATATGAGCCTCAGCAGAAAACGGCCTATCGGATCTTATTCATTATTGGCCTTTGCCACCTATTAAATGACTCTATTCAATCTGTTATTCCAGCCATGTTTCCCATTTTAGAAAAATCTATGGGGCTTTCATACTCACAGCTTGGGATGATTGCCTTTTCACTTAATATCGTGTCATCAATCATGCAGCCGGCTGTTGGAATGGCCACTGATAAAAAGCCGTTCCCTTTCGCCTTGCCAATCGGCCTGACTTCCACTTTATTTGGCATATTAGGATTGGCATTTGCCCCGGATTATAAATGGATTATTATATCGGTATTATTCATTGGTCTCGGTTCAGCTGTGTTCCACCCGGAAGGATCCAGGGTTGCTTATATGGCAGCTGGCCAGCGCAGGGGTCTGGCTCAATCTATCTATCAAGTCGGCGGAAACACAGGACAGGCACTTGCTCCTATCATTACCGCGCTCATTCTTGTTCCGCTCGGTCAAATGGGAGCTGCCTGGTTTACTGCAGTTGCTGCTATTGCAGTCGGACTGCTGATCTATATAGCATTGTGGTATACTGGACGCCTTCAGGAGGAACTGATTGCCGGCAGAGCTAAAAAACACTCTGGTGTCCATAGAAATAAAAAGATATCAAAAAAAGTATGGAGTGCACTGATCCTGGTTCTCTTTTTGATATTTGCCCGTTCATGGTATATATCTGGGATGACAAATTTCTATGCCTTTTATGCGATAGAAAAATACTCTTTCTCCATTAGTCAGGCACAGCTCTATTTATTTGCATTTTTAGTATCAGGTGCATTGGGCACATTTTTTGGCGGGCCGCTTGCAGATCGCTTTGGAAAGAAAAGGATTATTTTTCTGTCCATGATCCTGACTGTTCCGCTTTCCATCCTGATTCCTTTCGTTCCATCTCCTATCGCATTTGTAATGCTGGTGGCAAGCGGATTCATACTGATGTCAAGCTTTTCTGTGACGGTAGTATACGCCCAGGAATTAGTTCCCGGAAAAATCGGCACTATGGCGGGACTAACAGTGGGGCTGGCTTTTGGTATGGGGGCAATAGGCTCAATTGCTCTGGGCTATATAGCTGACACTGTTGGTCTGGTAAATATGATTATATTAACCGGCTTTCTTCCCGTACTGGGGCTGCTGACATTATTGCTCCCGCCGGATGTAACTGTTTCAGAATGGAATAAATAAATGAAAGGGAGGGGGCAACCCTCCTTCTTAAAAAAGAATTTAGATTCTTTTTTTTAAAAAAGTTTTCTAAAAATTTTAACAATTATGTGCAATCTTCTCCTTTTTTGCCATATAATAAAGGTAAGATATTAGCTCTCTTTGGCGCAGCTAAATACCCTGTAAAATGTTAGGAGGGATTAAATATGCACCTGCCAAACTACTTTGATTTTTATCAAAAATGCCTTATTCCAGCAAATGCAGCTGAGCCATTCCTTACGGCTGGGCACACCCATTGGCTAATTGCTCTGGAAGGACAGCTTAAAGAACAGGAAAAAGAATTTTACGTCTGGAAAGTAACCCTATATCCATCCAATTCAGAAGGAAGTTTTTCATGGAATAAGGCGCTTTATTCTTCAGCTCTGTACGAATGCATCCATAAAGCTTTTGAACATGCTAAAGAGCTTGAAGCCAATGTAAAAGACTCCCAGTTCAATTTTTTAAAGAGACAAGAGAGAATCAGCTAACCTCAAAATTTATTCCCCTTTGCGCTACTCTTTTTTTACCCTCGAATGTGAAATAACATACATATAGGTAATTACTACTTTTAATCGAAATCCCCCAAAAAATATATTATTAATTCATAATAAAAAAAGAGCCTAGACTTCTCTAAGCTCTCCAGATTATAGGGGGTCAACTATAATAGTCCGACCACATTTAGTTTAACAAATCCTCCATATAAAATTAAGATACTAAAGTACTATTACTTAAAAGCTTTAACGCGGTATTATAATAAAATCAAAATAACATGTATGCTGCAGGATTAATAGTTTTGATATAGGTTGTTAACAGTTTGTTAATATTTCTTATCTATAATATAAATGTACCGAAAGATAAAACCTTTTTCATTACCCCCCTTTTCAAACCGGCCAAATGTGGCCGGTTTTTGTATGAAATAGGGGTTAAACTATGCAAGCCTGAATACTATTCCATGACCGCCTTTTGGGTATTCCCATTTAATATTCTGATATGGGCAGCCAATCCTGCAGCTGCCGCACTCATGGCATCCTTCATAACCCACCTGCATTCTCAATCCTTCCCACTTGTACACCTCAGCCGGACAGAAAATAGTGCATATTTTATCGGGGCATTTTGTCATGCAGATATCATGATCCAATACGGTAAGATGTGATTTTGTGTCTGCCTTAAAACGAACTAAATATTGCTTTTCTTCGATCGTTTTCGTTGACATTATTTCACCGCCTTCCATGCCCTGTACATGTCTTGAAGCACACGAATGGTCCCGCGCTCACTGGTGAAGCTCTTCATAATTTCCTTTTGCTTATCTTTCTTAGGAGTTCCATCAACTGTAAAGAATTTGCTCGCTGCCCTGTTCAGCATTGGAACATATTCCTTAAAATACTGCGGGTAGTGTTCAAACGTGTGAGTTGCATCTTTATATTTTTCCAGGTCTTTAATAATAAAGCTTTGATACAGTGTTTCCCTGTACTGATTCAAGCTTGTTTCGCTGAAATCACCCCGTTTTTTGGCATCAATGATGGTTTCTGCAGCCATCGTTCCGGAAGCCATTGCCATATTGGAGCCTTCGCGATGTATGGCATTAACAAGCTGTGCAGCATCACCTGCAAGAAGGACACCATCCCCGGCCACTTTAGGCACTGAATGGTAGCCTCCTTCAGGAATCAAGTGAGCCAGATACTCAGCAGATTCTCCCCCTTCTATTAAAGGTCTTACCATAGGGTGTGTTTTTAAATAATCCAGCAGGTCATAAGGCTTAAGCTTCGCCTTAATCATGCTTGACAGCGTGGTTCCCACACCAATATTAATACTCTCTTTATTGGTGTAAATAAAGGCAGTTCCCAGATTGCCTTTCGTGGAGTCCCCGAATATTTCAATCGTACAGCCTTGGTTGTCTTCCAGGTTAAAGCGGTCATTAATTTTGTCTTTTGAAAGATTAATAACTTCCATTACCGTCAGTGCCACTTCATCAGGGCGAAATTCTTTATGGTAGCCCAGCTGTTTTGCCAGCAGTGAATTTACACCATCTGCCAAAACCACTACATCTGCATATACCTCTCCATCCGGCCGGTCAGTTCTTACACCAACCACCTTTCCATTCTCAGTCAGACACTCAAGCACGACTGTTTCATTTATTAAAAGTACTCCCTGTTCAATCCCTTTTTTTGCAAACCATTGGTCAAATGGCGCCCGGAGTACTGTAAAATTATTATATGGTTCCTTCCCCCACTCAAGACCTTTATAGCCAAAACTCACTGTCGATTCTTTATCCATCATCCAAAACCGCTGCTCTATGACAGGCCGCTCAAGCGGTGCTTCTTTCCAAAACTCCGGAATGATTTCCTCCATTTGCTTACGGTATAAAACTCCGCCCATTACATTTTTGCTGCCTGGATATTCTCCTCTTTCAATTTGCAGGACTTTTAGACCGTTTTTGGCGCATATGTAAGCACAGGAAGTTCCTGCAGGCCCTGCACCCACCACGATGACATCAAACTTTTCAGACATAACTCATTTCACCCCCTCTTTCCCTTGCTTCCTTTAACTCTTTAATTAGCTTCGGCACAATTTCAAGTGCATCACCCACGATTCCGTAAGTTGCTACATCAAATATAGGTGCGTCCGGATCTTTGTTAATCGCAATAATGAACTCTGAATTCTTCATGCCTACGACATGCTGAATTGCACCTGAAATCCCAATAGCAAAATAGACCTTTGGTGTAATGGTTTCCCCGGTCTGCCCTACCTGCTGTTCATGCGGCAGCCATCCTGCCTCCACTACATCCCTTGTACCGCCTACGGTTGCTCCAATTGCGTCAGCCAGCTCATGGATCAGCTGGAAATTTTGAGCATCACCCATCCCTTTTCCGCCTGCAACGACAACATGAGCGTCTGCTAAATTCACTTTTTTTGTGACATCTTTCACAATTTTAATCACCTTAGTGCGCATGTCATCTTCACTTAGGGCAATCGCTTCTTCTATAACCTCTCCCTGCCTATCATGATCTGGCTCCAGGGCTTTCATAACCTTAGGACGGACAGTAGCCATCTGCGGCCGGTGCTTTTTACAAAGGATGGTGGCCATTATATTTCCCCCGAACGCCGGGCGGCTTGCTTCAAGAAGCCTCTTATCCACTTCGACATCCAGCATGGTTGTATCCGCAGTCAATCCAGTGCTAAGATCTGTAGCAACAGCACTGGCCAAATCTTTACCATTGGAAGTAGCCCCATAGAGAAATATTTCAGGTTTATATTTTTCTGCAAGATTAATAACTGCCTTCATATATGATTCTGTGCGATAATCTTTCATTACTTCATGATCTATGACATATACCTGATCAGCTCCATAAGCGATTACCTCCTGGCTTAAAGACATTATTTCATACCCAAGCAGCACACCGGAAAGAGGCACATCCAGCTTATCTGCCAGCTTTCTGCCTGCACCGAGCAATTCAAGGGAAACTCCTTCGATTTTCCCATCATTTTGTTCTATGAACACCCACACTCCCCGGTTCTCATCCATCATGTAAATCCCCCCTAATTATTTCTGTTATCGGCTTACAAACAGCTCTTTCTTATCATTAAGAAGCTCCATCAGCTGCTTAACCTGTTCGTCCGCATTCCCTTCAAGCCTCTTTCCGCCTTCCGGCTTGGGAGGGGTAAACATTTTTCCCACTATCGTAGGAGACCCTTTCAATCCGAGCTGTGTACGATCTACTTCCTCGAGATCATTTACAGACCAGATAACCGGCTCATACCTGGCAGCTTTTATCATGTTAGGCATAGGGGAGTATTCTATGCTATTAATCTCTTTTTCAACGGTCAGCAGGCAAGGGACTTGAGCTTTTATTAATTCATATCCGTCCGTAATTTTCCTTTTGATCAGGATCGATTTTTCACTTTCATTAAGTTCGGATACCTCTATAACATTTGTAACAGGCGGAATATCCAGCCTTCTTGCTATTCCTGGTCCCACCTGGCCGGTATCTCCATCAATGGCATGTTTTCCGCATATGATTAAATCCACAGGCATATCCTTTGAAATACGTTCTAATGCCTTAGACAGGGCATAGCTTGTTGCCAATGTATCTGCGCCGGCAAATGCACGGTCAGAGATTAAAAAACCGCGGTCTGCTCCAATTTCGATACTTTTCTTAATCACAGCAACAGCCTGTGGAGGTCCCATGGATAAGACAGAAATGGTGCCTTTTCCTATGGACTTTGTTATTTTCACAGCTTCCTGTACTGCATGGGCGTCATAAGGATTTAAAATGGCAGGAGCACTGCGCCGGTCAAGAGTATTGGTTTTGGGATTAATTTTAATGATTTTTGTATCAGGGACTTGCTTGACACACACAACTATGTGCATTTTTTACTTTCCCTCCTCTTAACTTAAAGCTTGTATAAGTATTGCTCGCTTTAAGAGATATAAAAAAAGCTTTGTATTACGATATATGATTCTCGATACAGGCATAGTACTGCAATAAGGAATTAAAAAGAAATGTGCAGCTCAATATCTTGAAAAGAGGGGGCAGGCTTCCCAATTGCAAAAAAAGGACCCCTAACGGATCCTTTTTTTGCTTCTTTATTATATGCTCAATATATATGCTCGGCTTTTTAATATTATACAACTGCTCTCTTCCATGTGAGAATCATTTCCCGGAAGGAAATTCTCATTCTTTTCTTTTGTTCCTTCTCTCTTTTAATGACGCATTGATATTCAAAAATTAATTGGTCAAGTTCCTGGCTGCAGCGCACAGTTTCCTGGCTCGCCATTCCATTTTTCTTGGCCGTTTCTATCATTTTTTCCCTTTTTTGCTGAATTTCAGTCAGCAGCTGTATTCTTTTATAGCGCAACGTTCTTCCTCCTACTCCTATCCTTTTAATCCGATATAAATGTGTCTACTTGAAGCATTATTACAAGAATTTCTATAAATGTAAATAGATTCGCAATATTAGACAATCTTTTTCCAAACTTATTATTATCGACATCAATTTCAATTCCCCCTCATGAGGTTTCGACACATTCTGCTAAATTAAACATGCGACATGAACGGGATTTGATAAAAAATTTGCAAGACGAAAACATGTAAAAAATATCCAATTGTTATAGTGAGAAAATAAAAACCCAATGCCGGGGGCAATGGGTCATCGAATTATTGATGGACTTCCTTTTTTTCATAAATTGGCACCCATCCTTCTGCGGTAACAAAAATCCGGATGGCTACTACTTTTCTATCCTCCTGAAGAGTAAAATAATGACGGATGTTTTCAGGTACAGATATTAAATCGCCAGGATTCAGGAATACTTCAAAGAATTCTCCAGCTTTTCCTTGTATAATAAAAACTCCATGGCCGCTGACAATAAATCTCACCTCATCATCTGTATGATGATGTTCCTGCTGGAAATTCTGAAGAAGCTGCTCCAAATTCGGCGTATTCTCTGAAAGGGAAATTACATCCTGTGCTCTATATCCTCTTCTTTCTGAAATATCCTTAATTTCTTCAGCAAATGCAGCCAGAATTTCTTGTTTTTCATCATCGGAAAGTAAATATTTTTCCTTCAGACTTTCAGGCAATTTATCAATTGCCCATTGCTCATAGATAACCTCCTGCTTTTCGAGAAAGGCAGCAACCTCTTCCTGATTCCTAATTTCTTTTTTTGAATTTTTCAATACGATATATGCCAAACCAATCATTCCTTTCTATTAAAATCTTTCTCTCGCATTGTTTAATAACAGCAGCTAATATATTAGACTACTTTAAATAGCTGATTTCTCTTATGTTCCAGAAGCCTTAGCTGATAACGGAACAGAAACTCTGAAGCCTCAAGGATTTTTTTAGCCTCAAAGGAGGTTTTGCCCCATACTGTAATTCCATGATTTCTTATTAAAACAGCACCTGCATCTTCATGTATATGGGAAGAAAAACACTTAGCCAGCGTGGGAATATGTGCATGATTCGGAATAATCGGAATCTCAAGAACAGCATCTTCCTCCCATTTATCAAATGCTTTAATCAGCTCTTGCCCTTTAAATGTTACTGCCTCCTGATCACCATAAATTTCTGAGATGACATTATTATCTATTGTATGTACATGAAGACTGCATTCAGCTTTTGTTCTTCTATATATCTCAGTATGCAGAAGTGTTTCAGCGGATGGCTTTAGATGTGTTTCCCCTGCCGGGTGTCCAAATTCATCAACAAGAAGAAAATCTTCATCAGTGCGTTTCCTTTTATCCTTTCCGCTTGCTGTTACGAGGAATTGAAGGGGACTTCCGCTGACCTTAATGGCCAGATTTCCGCTCGTTCCCATAAACCAGTCCCTTTCTGCGAGCTCATCCTTAATATCTGCAAGCTCATTCCATTTTTCCTCAAGTCTGCTCATACCCTCACCTCATTTAATCTTTTTAAAAGCTCAATGCAATCATAGAACGATTCAAAGGCACAATGATTCAGGTTCATCTCTTTGCTTTTCTCCAGGAGCAGGTCTCTTGCTATGACAAAGTCTGCCTGCTTTGCAGCCTCCAGATCAGTTACTGAATCTCCGATCACCACTTTAAAGGTGTCCTCACCCTCTAGTTTCCTCATAATGGAAGGCTTGCAGCAGCCGCAATCATTATTGCAATTCTCATCGCAGCTATGGGGCCATAAGATTTTAATTGTATCACCGCTAAAATCAGAACTATTGCAGAACACCGCTTCAAAGGGTCCATACTTATCCAGTACAGGAGCCACAAAAAAATCTATTCCTCCGCTGACTATATAAAGCGGTATTTTTTCTTTTGCCAGATAATCGATAAATGGCTGAAATCCCTCTCTTACTCTCGCATTTTCCAAGATGAAATCGGTGATATTATCTTTCAGACTGCTTGGGAGAAGGGAAAACATCTTTCCTACTCCTTCTTGAATGGAAATTTCCTGTCCCAGAACTTGATTTTTTATCCCTTCCCATTGGGAAGGAGCAAAGTGCTTCATGATATGAATGATGTTATCATTTTCGGTAATAGTTCCATCAAAATCACAAAAAACCGCTATTTTAGCCATTCTTTACAGCCACCTCTTTGTACCCCCACAGATCAATCGCTTTTTTTAATTCAGGGAAGTTTGATGGAGCATCTGTCAAAGAAGCCCCCTTTAAAATTAAATCAATTGCCTGGCGGAATGCCAGACCGCCTCCTCTTGCCCCATCCGGATGCCCATGTACGCCACCTCCGGCATTGATTACACTGTCTATTCCGAAGTCTTCGAAAAGCAGAGGCACAAGACCCGGATGGATGCCGGCTGATGGAACCGGAAAGGTTCTTTTGCAGAAATCATTCTTAGTCAGGGCATCCCCAATTGATAATGCCTGAGTTTTTTCAAGTGCAACCGATCCATAAGGGGAAGGGAATAGAGACAAGTCTGCACCTGCATACCTGAGGAGTTTGCCTAAAAGCAAAGGATAGGAAATCCCGTAAACACTTGAAGCAGAAAGAGCTCCACTAACTGCAGGATGTGCCATGATAGGCAGTCCAATCTCATCATCTTCTCTTAATGACTGCAAAACATCGAGCCCATAAGAGAATACATTGAACAGAAGAAGATCTGCACCAAGTCTGGATGCCTTCCTTGCCTTATCTTTTAATTCAAAAGACCTGCCTGTTAAATTTACAGCATATAGGGTACGGTGGCCTGTTTCCTCATAAACCTGCCTTAGCACTTCTTTGCCTTCGGTTATCCGGGCTTCAAAAGGTGTAAATCGGTTTTCAAATAGAATTTCATCATCTTTTACAAGGTCGATGCCCCCAAGAGCCTGTTCCTTCAGCTGCGAAGTTAAAAAATCCATGTCTTTGCCGAGCACCCCTTTGAAGATGCTCATCAGAAGGGGTCTGTCATATACATTCAGTTTTCCCCTCAGTCCGTCAATCCCGAATCGAGGCCCGGGGAAAAAGCTTTTAAGTTCATTGGAAAACTGTAAATCCAACAATTTAATCTTTCCGTCCAATGACAGTTTTCCAAAGACTGTTGTTAATATTGCCGGTAAATCCGGACTGAAATTAACAGTGGGATAAGCAATCTTAATGACTGCAGCTGTTTCCTTCCTTTCTTCATCTTTAATAAGGTCTTCAACAGAAATGACCCTGCCTTTATGCTTTTCCAGCTGCTGTTTTTCAAGTTCGGGCAAATGGGTCCATGACCCGACCGTTAAGCCTAAAGCGATCTCATCAGCCTTTTTCTCCGGGTTATGTTTTTCATCATGAATCAGATACGTTGCAATAATTTCACTCATGTATATTCTTCCTTTCAAAAATCCAAGAATGAGAACAATAAAAAACCTCTTCAAATAAGAAGAGGTTAGCATAGCAATCTAACATCTTCTTATCTTTCAGCTATAAGCTGCAAGATTTAGCACCGTGCTCAGGTATAAGTCGGTTGCCGGGCTTCATAGGGCTAGTCCCTCCGCCTGCTCTTGATAAGAAAACGAAATGAGTATTCAGTTAATTTAGAATTAAAATTTAATTAGAATTATGACAGTGCTTCATGTTTTTGTCAATTGAATTATGAAAAAAATTAAAATAAATTTAATTTTTGTATTCGGGCCACCGCTTCTTTAAGTCTACCCTCAGATGTCAGCAAACCAGCTCTTACGTACCCTTCTCCAAAATCACCAAATCCGATGCCAGGTGCAACAGCAATATGCGCTTTGTCCAAGAGATAGTCAGCAAATTCTTCCGAGGTAAATTGTTCAGGGACCTTGAGCCATGCAAAAAAGGAGCCTTTAGGTGCTTTTACATCCCAGCCAATTTCCCTGAGGCCAGAGATGAATGTATTCCGTCTGGATTCGTATATGGAATTCAACTCATTAACACAATCCTGGGGTCCTGTCAGAGCAGCTGCTGCAGCTTCCTGAACAGCACCAAACAAGCTGACGTATAGATGATCCTGCATAAGATTCAGTGCTGCGATGACACTTGCATTTCCAGCTGCAAATCCAACTCTCCAGCCTGCCATATTAAAGGTCTTTGAAAGAGTATAAATTTCAATTCCGACTTCTTTTGCCCCTTCTGCCTGAAGAAAACTTTCAGGCTTTTTGTCGTCAAAACCAATACCGCCATATGCAAAATCATGGACGATGCAAATGCCATGACTTCGGCTCAAATCAACTGTTTCCTGAAAAAAATCCTTGTTTGCCACTGCTCCAGTCGGATTATTTGGATAATTAAGGAACATCAATTTGGCTGAATTAAGCTGATCTGCTGACAATTCACTGTATACGGGCAAAAAGTTATATTCTTCTTTTAGAGGCATTGTCACCATTTTTGCTTTGGCAAGTACAACACCTGACCAATAATCAGGATATCCCGGGTCCGGAACCAATATGCTGTCCCCAGGGTTTAAAAGGCATTGAGGGATTTCAACCAGGCCGGCTTTACCACCAAAAAGGATGGCTATTTCGGTTTCGGGATCCAATTCAACATTAAATTCCCTTTTATAAAAGTCAGCAGCAGCCTTTTTTAAAAACGGGAAGCCCTGGAAAGGAGAATATTTATGGTTTTGCGGATTTTCGGCCGCACTTTGAAGACTCTTGACAATATGCTCGGGGGTAGGCAGATCAGGATTTCCCTGTCCAAGATTGATGACATCATAACCTTGTTCGAGTTTTTTTCCCACTTTAGCTGTCAAAGATGCAAAAAACTGTTTAGGCAGACTTTTTAAAAGATCTGATTGCGGATAATTTACCAAATTGTTCACCTGCTTAAAAAAAAGATTGAAAATATAGTCACAAATGATATAACGTAAATGGTAAGTTGTAAAGTAAAATTTTGAAAATTTCCATCTATCGGACTAATTTTACCATAAGAATAAGATGATTGCGGGGGAGTTTTATGAAATTAAAGATTGCCTGTTTACAAATGGATATTGCATTTGGAAAACCTGAGGAGAATTTTAAAACAGCCGAAACCATGATTAAAAAGGCGCTTAAGGCTAATCCGGATGTTATTGTGCTGCCGGAACTTTGGACGACAGGCTATGATTTGACCAGATTGGGTGAACTTGCAGACCAGGATGCCGGGTCAGCACTAGTTTTTTTAAAAGAGGCCGCACAGAACAATCAGGTTCATCTGATAGGCGGATCTGTTGCAAAGAAAACATCCGAAGGCATTTACAATACTCTGCTGATTGTAGATAACAATGGTAACTTCATACATGAATACAGCAAGCTGCACTTATTCAAGCTTATGAATGAACATCTCTATCTGAAAGGAGGGACAACTAAGGGAGTATTTTCTCTGGAAGATAGGAAGTTTGCAGGGATGATTTGTTATGATATCCGTTTTCCTGAGTGGGTGCGGACCCATACAGCGGAAGGTGCAGAAGCTTTATTTGTAGTAGCTGAATGGCCATTGGCCCGGCTGGCACATTGGCGGGCGCTTTTGATTGCACGTGCCATTGAAAACCAGTGCTATGTAGTTGCATGCAACCGCTCTGGCTCTGATCCTGACAATGTCTTTGCAGGCCATTCGATGATTATAGATCCCTGGGGAGAAGTACTTGCTGAAGGTTCTGAAACTGAAGAAATCCTGCATGCTGAGATAGACCTGGATAAAGTGAAAGATGTCCGCAGCATGATTCCGATTTTCACTGACCGCAAACCGGATTTTTACCGCTAATAGCATACAGAGCCCTGACTAGGGCCCTGTCTTCTTTACCCTTCTATTTTCGCCCACATTTCTGGAGGATTTAATTCATAAATGCCATTTTCCCTGTACATATAATGATTAATTATAAATTCTCTGCGTATCGTAGCATAGTCTTCATGATACTGTTTAATATATTCGTTGAGCTCTTTTTCTTCATATTTTTTTCCCATTTTCAACCCTTTGATTAGATGCTCAAAAACCATGAGTTTCTTCTTTCTCTGTGCAGGTATATTCTTCAGTTTTCCATCTCTTGTGAAGAAATTTTCAATAACCTTCTGGCCTTCTAAATTTTGTTCTTCCATTTTCTTAACCTCCTCTTTATCTGCCAATTTCGCAAGAACACCTGACTGATGTTTCAGTACGGATTCATTTAAATAGAAATAAACAGTATTTTTATCTCTTCTCTGATAAACGAGGTTTATTTCCCTCAGTTTATTTAAATGATGGGTAATAGTTGGCGGGGTTAAGCCAAGCTTCCCCGCTATCGCCTGTCCATGCAAAGGCCCTTTGGCAAGAAGAAAAACAATCCTGATTCTGGTTGGGTCTCCCATTGTCTTATAAAAAGCTACTAAACGATTTAATTGCATAATTGCAGCCCCTCATTTCGATTATCATCTAATTAGATGATAATCGAATTATAATCATCCAGTCAACTATATATATAATATCCCCATAAAAAAATCACCATAGAGGTGATTTAAGATAGAGCTATTTAATATAATTAGCCCCCTCGAGGGATAGCAGTACTTCTTTAATTTCAGTTCGGGTTCCTGCATACCCGGTTAATGATTTATTTTTTCCGATTACCCGATGGCACGGAATAATGATCGGAAGGCGATTGGCCTTGTTTGCCTGACCAATGGCCCGCACTGCTTTTTCTTTCCCTATTTTGACAGCAATGTCCTGATAGCTTCTTGTCTCACCAAATGGGATTAGGCAAAGCTCTTTCCAGACTGCTTTTTGAAATTCAGTGCCATGAGGTTCTATAGGGATGTCGAACTCTTTCCTTTGCCCGCCAAAGTATTCCTCAAGCTGGATTGTACACTTTTTGATTAAAGAGTCGGAGGGATCAAATTGCAATGATAAAACTTCTTCCCCTTCGAGAAAATCTTCTTCCCCCATGTATAAAGCCGAAAGGATCCCATTTTCAATGACAATGTAAATGTCTCCTGCCGGTGTGTTTTTTTTAGAATAAACTCTTACTGTCATTGCATTCCCGCCTTTAAAATATGGGGCAAATAGATATGGAATACAGTTCCTTCCCCCAATTTGCTTTCCACTTCAATTGTTCCCTTATGTTCTTCAATAATTTTATATGTAACCATTAAGCCAAGTCCAGTGCCTCTTTCCTTTGTAGTATAGAAAGGTTCACCAAGCTTTTTTATTTTATGCGCGGGAATTCCTGTTCCTTCGTCCCTAATGGATATGTGAACTTTTTGATCAAACCCTTTCTGAATGGATACAGTAATATATCCACCCTTAGGCATGACTTCAATCGCATTTTTTATAATATTGATAAAGACTTTTTTCATTTGATTGGATTCACAGAAAACATTGGGCACGTTCTTGGCATAATAAGTCCTGAATTGAACATTATGCAGCACAGCCTGAGCAGTAAGGAGATCGACTGTTTCCTTCATGATTTGAGATATGTCTTTTTCCACAAACTTGACAGCTTGAGGCTTAGCGAGTATGAGAAATTCATTAATAATTGAATCAATCCTGCTAAGCTCCGTGGTAATCACATTGAAATACATAGTATGATCTTCCTTCACGCTGCCCTCCAGCAGCTGTATAAAGCCTTTAAGAGCTGTCATTGGGTTTCTGATCTCGTGGGCAATTCCTGCTGCCAATTCTCCAATGACATTTAAAGTGTCTGATTTCCGAAGCTGTTCTTCCATTTCCAGCTTCTCAGTAATGTCTTTAAATGTTGTCATACTGATATTAGAAAAAATATTCAGCTTGTTGGAAAACTCAAAAAATTTCTTTCTGCCTGATTTCAGAGTAATGGAAAGGTTACCGTCTGATTGCCCAGCAGAGTGTATGTTTTTTATCTGCTCCTTTAATTCATCATCGCTTATATTACAGTCATTCAAAATACTATACAGCGATAGACCGATAAGCTCCTCTTTTGTCATCTGAAGCATTCTCTGACCTGATTGATTAATATCGACTATTTCAAACTGATCGTTCCAGAGAAGCATACCTTCAAGGGCACCTTCAAATATCAAGCGGAATTTTTGTTCGCTCTCCCTCAAGCTTTTTTCCATAGCGTGACGCTCACTGACATTTCTGAAGATAGTCATATGGTAGCCTTCAACGGAGTTCAATTTCACAGTAAACTCCAAAGATTTGAACTGGCCATTTGGCATAAGAAAAACAAGCTCATCCCGTATGCTTCCCTTAACGAACATCTCTTTAACAATGCTTCTGTATCTTTCCGATTTTTCATATACAAAATCTTTTATCTTTTTTTTGAGAAGCTCATCATGAGTACATTCAAAAATTCGGCAAGCAGCTTCATTCGCATCGATGATTTCTCCATTCCCACGCCAAAAAATGATTCCATCCAGGGCTTCGATAAATAGGTCAGCATACAAATCTTCATTCTTTTTCACTTTCCGTTCGAGGAGACGCTTACTTGTTACATCTCTTAATATGCACATATAAAGACCGCCTTCATTAAGGATGCTGGTAGTAAAATCAAACTCTATTATCGTTCTGCCGTTATATATTGGCAGAATGCCCCTGACACTTTCCTTCCTCTTCAACAGTTCCCTTTGCTTTTCAAGCTTGAAATGCCTATTTTTGGGCACGATGTCAGACAGGTTCCTGCCAATAAGGTGCTGTTTATCCATCATTAAGCTTTCAGCAAACGAAGGATTGACATCAACAATTCTCTCCTGGCTATCAAAAATTAAAATTCCATCTTTTGAGCGTGAGAATATATTATATTTAGATGAATTATCATTGGACAAACTATTATTTTCCTTTTCCAAAGTCTCAATCCTGGCATAGAGTCTCCTGATTTCCTGATTCATAATGACCACTCTATTTCCTCCTATTGGGATATGCAATTAATTAAATATTTCTACAAAATCAGACTAAAACCTTTAAATCTCTGAGAAAACTGTCCTATTAATTTTTCATATCAAAGGGTTCTGGGGAAAAGAATAGGCATACCCTGTCAAGAGTATGCCTTGATTTTACAATTTGAATTTTGCAATCATCTCATTTAATTGTTCTGCCAATTCCGACAAGGATTGCGCATTGTCTGAGATTTCCTCCATTGAATGATTAGTCTGAGCCATTGATGCACTCGTTTGTTCGATGCCTGCAGCAGATTCCTCGGATACTGCGGCAATACTGCCAATGGACTGGTTCATATGGGAAGAATTTATGGAAACCTGTTCGAGGCTTCGGGATATGTCACTGACATTAGTTGACATTGAGTTAACTGCCTCGTAAATTTTCTGGAATGTTTGTCCCGTCAATTGAATTTGCTCAGTTCCTTTTTCAACTTGAACATAGCCTGTTTGAAGTGACGTGGCCACACTGTTTGACTCTGCTTGAATGCCCCCGACAATCTTAGTGATATCTGAAACCGAGAATGATACCTGCTCAGCCAGTTTCCTCACTTCATCTGCCACTACTGCAAAACCTCTTCCATGCTCACCGGCTCTGGCTGCTTCAATTGCTGCATTTAATGCCAGCAGGTTGGTCTGGTCTGCAATTTCTTTTATTACCTTAACTAATCTGGAGATTTGCTTTGTCTGATCATCGAGTCCATTTACCTTGTCCACAGATGACTTCATTATTTGGTTAATTAATCCCATTTGTTCCTGGGATTCCTTCATTAGCTTGTTTCCATTCTCAGTAAGCGATAGCACCTCTGTGGAAGCACTCTTTATTTCATTACCGCTGTATGAAGCTTCTTTCACTTTTTCCAGGTACTCGTCCATCATTAAAGATAAACGTGTTGCAGAGCCCGCCTGATCCTCAGCTCCTCCGGATAGTTCCTGCATGGTTGAAGCAACCTGCTGACTGGCTGCTTTCACTTCATTTGCAGCAATATTCAGTTCTCCGCTTCTTTCAGTCACATACCCAGAAACCGCATTAATTTCCTGAATCATGGTCTGCAGTTTTATTTTCATGGAATTCATGGCTCTGCTAAGCTGTGCTACTTCATCATCACCTTCATATTCCACTGAATCTGCATTGAGGTTTCCTCCTGCAATATCATCTGAGAATTGGACAATGGCAGTTAGTTTTTTAGAAATAATACGTCCTATAAAAAGGATACTCGCGATTCCCAGGATAGCAGAAATGATGATGGAAATGCCAAGCACTATTAAAGTAAGGATAAGACCAGATTTAGCAGAAGTCACAGCCTTTTGCTGATCCTCTTTCATCATACTGCTGAGGGTATTTAATTTATCGACCGTTTCAGAAATGAGATTATCTGCCTGCAATTTTCCCAGCCTATATTCTCTTGCATGCTGCAGTTTCACTTCTGGCTCGATGACATCATGAAATAAACTGGTGATTTTTTGATCATTTTCATCAATTTGCCTAAAAAGGGCTTTTAATTTTGAATCGCTTAGCTCTGGAGAAATTTCCTCTTTCAATTTATTAAAATCCTCTGTCAGCTCATCAAATGTTTTTAAATGTTTGGGATTGGAGTCAATGATAAAGTTTCCTATCGTGCTCCCTTTATGATGAAAAGTGGCCGCTGATTCAGTAATCTTAATGGCTTTTTCCCCAGAATCCTTAACAATCTCCAGTTTTGAATTGGCAATTGTCAGCAATAAGAAAGTAAGAACAGTGGAAACCGTGAATAGCCCAATGGTCACAAAAAGCGCAACCCCGTATTTCTGGCCAATCTTCAGGTTCTTCCACCATTTCGTGCTGGCCATTTTATTTAAATACTTGGCTATGCTAAGCTTTTTTGACTTCGACGATTCTTTTCTTTCCTTCTTGCCCGGTATAAATTTTCTTACCCCTTTCAACCTTACTTCCCCCTTTATGATTTAACTGGATGCGAACAATTGAACTAGTATATATCTAATTCTTTTTTACTATTCTTTCAATTCATTATAATAGAACAAAAAAGACATTTGAAGATTATTTTTCCAATTTTTCATTTTAATACAGCCTTCCCTGTACTTTTCCCCTTTAAAATTTTCTCTTTATAAACCTGATTGCTTCATGTATTCATCAGCTATGACATACTAATCGAACTACTCCCTTTTATCTGAGACAAAAATGAATTTCTATAAATGAAATTTGAAACAGATTTACATTACATCATTCAAGCCATATAATATATGAGCTAATAAGCAAATATTTTTTGTATAACAGGAACCTCAAAGTAGTATGACAGCAATTTCAGAGTTCAAACTTTTTACATTTTCTGTAAATTAAACCTTCTATTTACACGAGAAAAGAAGTTTGCTTCATGTTAAAGTGGGTAAAGAAAGAAAGAGTATTTATGGGGGTCTTTAATAGAGGAGGACTTATGAAACAACGTGACTTTTACTTCGACAACACGAAGTTTATCTTAATCTTCTTTGTCGTTTTCGGACATTTACTCCGCTCTTTTATTGAAGATAATGAAACAATCTATACTTTATATAAGGTAATCTACACGTTCCATATGCCAGCATTTATACTGGTATCAGGTTTTTTTGCAAAAGGCTTTTATAAAAAAGGCTATATAAAGAAAATTGCCAAAAAGCTCATACTGCCATATATTATTTTTCAGGTTATTTATTCGATTTTCTATTATTTTTTATATAACAAAGGCACCTTTGAGTTGGATCCTTTTAATCCGCATTGGTCTTTATGGTTCCTGATCAGCATGTTCTCCTGGAATATCATGCTTTTATTCTTTGCAAAGTATAAAGCTGTTTATTCCCTGGCAGCTGCTTTTATCATTGGGCTTGCTGTCGGATATGCCGATTGGATTTCAAACTATTTAAGTTTATCCAGAACATTTGTGTTCTTTCCTTTATTCCTATTGGGATATTATTTAAAGAAGGAGCATTTTTATGCGCTATTCCAGCCAAAGTTCAGAATTAGTGCATTAGCTATTTTTGCTGTAGTCTTTATAGGCTTTTATCTATACCCTGAAGTGGATTATAAGTGGCTGCTTGGCTCAAAGCCATATACTGAAATGGGGACAGCTTCGATTGGGGCAGTCTTTGCGAGATTGAGCTTTTATGTCCTAAGTTTAATTATGGTATTTAGCTTCTTTGCTTTTGTGCCCCGCAAACAATATTTCTTTACTGATTTAGGAAAAAATACACTTTATGTCTATCTGCTTCACGGATTCTTTGTACGAGTATTCAGGGAAAGTGATGTACAGGGCTTTTTCAGCAAACCGGAAAACTTCCTGCTGCTTGCCGGAATATCGCTGCTGCTGACTTTGCTTCTCTCAAGCAAACTGATTACTTCATTTGCGCAGCCTATTATAGAACTGAAAACATCACAGCTAAAGAAGCTAAAAGATAGATCAAAGGCATATGCCAGATTTTATCGTAAAAAACTTACAAGTTAGTACAGAAACCGGTCATGTATTACTGGCCGGTTTTTACTTTAGGCATAACCATTGACCAATTTTGATTATGGGATTATAATAAGTAACTGTGTTATATTATTTTGTCCAGTAGCTCAGCTAAGCGTAAATATAATTATACCAATATGTCCCAGTAGCTCAGCTGGATAGAGCGACAGCCTCCTAAGCTGTAGGTCGTGAGTTCGAATCTCGCCTGGGACGCTTTCAGAAAAAACGCCAACAAAAGTTTGGCGTTTTTTCTCGTCCTTATAAAAACCGGATGCCAGGTGCCTCACGCATTATAAATCTTCAATAACAATATACGCAGCTTTAACAGGCCCATGTACACCAACAACGAGGTTCATCTCAATATCAGCAGAGTTGCTTGGTCCAGTAATGAAATTAATGCAGGAAGGTGCCTGCTGCCCTGAGTTTAGCCTTTCCCTAATGATCCTTGCTGCCTGTGTCATGCGCGGGACCAGGGTGCTTTTCGGAATAAGGATGATCGACGCAGCAGGGAGAAAGCTGACTGTCCGCCCGTGATCCTTGCTGCTGAACAAGACTGCTGTGCCTGATTCAGCCAGGGTTATTTCACTGACCGTGATGCCGATATTAGCATGTTCTGCGTATTCTATATTTCTTCCTTCTTCAGAATAATCCCATTCATATACATCCACTTTCTCTTTTGGCCAAATTTCCTTAAATAGCGGTGTAAGCCCAAACTGTCTATAGCGGTCATCCTTCCAGGTCACAACTGGCCCCCCGCCATATTGGGCTACAATTTCTTTGAGAGTTTCAGTCAAATTGGCAGCACTGGTTACAACAAGGTCTGTGTGGATTTTCGTACACTGAGTCTTTAAAGCTTCAAGAAGCTCATCAGCATCTGCTTCTTTCAAGACTGCATCCTGCGGGTTAAAGCTCCATTCCGGTCTTTCGACTCCAGTAATTCTATTTTTCCTGCCCAATCTGCCTGCAATTTTATTTAAAAAAGCATCTCGATTCTGAATTGTTCCATTCACTGCTGTCCGCCTCCTTTTTGCCGGTTTTTGAACCAATCGCGAAATCTTTCTTTAGTAGGAGCTGGAAAATCCCTGATTTCTGTCCAGGCCTTTAATGGGCCTGGTCCCTTTGTAATTCTGCCGCCTGTGGTAAATGGATTCATGGCTGCCGGTGCCAGCTTTGACCCCAGCTTATAAAGGGACGGTGAAGCTGCCCCCAGCCCAAAAGCCTTCATGGTCATCTTTTCCGATACGGGAGCCCTTCCTTCTTTTTCGACAATTACCTGCCGATGTTTATGAAGAAGTTCATGAAGAGGGATTTTGACCGGACAGGCTTCCGTACATGCTCCGCAAAGTGTTGAAGCATAAGGCAATTCCTTATAATCATCATAGCCGCCTAAAAGGGGTGACAGGACCGCTCCAATCGGGCCTGAATAAATGGATCCGTAGGAATGACCGCCAACATGCCTGTATACGGGACAAACATTTACACATGCAGCACAGCGAATACATTGGAGAATGGAGTGAAACTCCCCTCCTAAAATCGAAGAGCGGCCATTGTCCACTACAACCAGGTGGAATTCTTCAGGACCATCGACATCGAGTTCTTCTTTTGGACCAGTCAGAACAGTAATATAGCTCGTAAGCTTTTGTCCAACAGCGCTCCTTGTCAGCATGCTGACAAGCACTTCCATTTCCTCATAAGTCGGAACCAGTCTTTCCATGCCCATTACCGTAATTTGCGTCTTAGGCAAGGCAGTGACAAGATCAGCATTGCCTTCATTAGTCACTAGAGTGATTGAACCGGTTTCCGCAACAGCGAAGTTGCAGCCCGTAATGCCAACATCTGCGGTTAAGTATTCGTGGCGCAGCATTTCTCTTGCATGCCATGCAAGTTCTTCCGGCTTTTCTGTGTTCTGATAGTTCAGTTTTTCTGCAAACACATCCCGAATCTGCTCTTTATTCTTATGAAGTGCAGGCGCCACTATATGTGAAGGGGGATCATGGTCGTCCACCTGAAGGATGTATTCCCCCAAATCAGTTTCAATGACCTGGCATCCGGCCTCTTCCAGTGAGGCATTTAAATGAATCTCTTCGGTTACCATCGATTTTGATTTAACTACTTTTCTTGCATTCTTCCTTTCAATTACTTCCCGTATATAGGCAGAGGCTTCTTCTGCAGTTTCAGCAAAAAAAACGTGCCCCCCCCTTTTAGCTACATTTTCGCTGAGCTGGTATAAGTAAAAATCCAGATTTTCAAGTACATGCTGGCGAATTTCTTCTGAAAGCGACCGCCATTCTTCCCAATTTCCAAGTTCTGCTGCAGCATCAAGCCTTCTTGTCTGAAGCCTTTCCTGAGCACCTGAAACTGCGCCTCTCATAAAGGAATTGCTTATTCCGGAATCTACACGATCCTTAAAGTCGTTCGTTCCTATTTTCATAGCCATTCTTATTCCCCCTCAAGAAGAGCGCAAGCACCTTACCATACCCCTGACACCCGAGGGGCAGGCTGCTTGCGCTAGACAATTATCAACGTTCAAAACTGTCTTTCCTGCTTTGCAGGAAAGCATGTCCATTAATTGCTTAGCGGCAATTTAACACTTCAGCAATATGCATAACCCTTATTGGTTTTCCCTGCCTTCCGATCCTGCCTCCAATATTCATCAGGCACCCTGCGTCCGCTCCAATGAGAAATTCTGCTTCAGTCTCCTCTATATGCCCAACCTTTTCATCTACCATTTGTTCAGATATTTGAGCCATTTTCACGGAGAAGGTACCGCCAAAACCGCAGCATTGCTCCTTGCCGGGAAGCTCTTCGAATTCCAGGCCCTCCACATTTTTTAATAATTTCATAGGTGCTTCTTTTACACCAAGAAGCCTGGTCATATGGCAGGATGTATGATAAGTGGCTTTTCCTTTTAACTTTGCCCCGACATCGTCCACGTTTAGTACTTCAACGATAAATTGAGTAAGTTCGTATGTTTTTTCTGCAAGCTTTTTTGCTCTGGGTTCCCACACAGAGTCACCTTTAAAAACATGCGGATACTCATGAAACATATAGGCGCAAGATCCAGAAGGGGAAACAACATATTCTGCATGCTCAAATGCTGTAATCATCCTTTTCATGGCTTCCTTTGATTCTTGCACATAGCCGCTGTTGTAGGCAGGCTGGCCGCAGCAGACCTGTGATTCCGGAAAATCTATTTCACATCCCAGGCGCTCAAGCAATTCAACAGCTGCTTTGCCTGTATTTCCCTGAAACATATCTACCAGACATGTTGCAAAAAGACTTACCTTCATTCGTTCCCTCTCCCAGCTAAATATTATATTTTTCTACTATCTTACTATAGTTTTAATGCAAATTGTTGAATTTTTATTAATATTATAATAATTAGTATAATTTATCTTCCTTAACATATGTCAATGTTTTACTTCCTTTTTTTCATTCAAAATTATGTTACAATTATATGATGTTTAAGTTGCTAAAAAGGGAGTCCAAAATAAATGAAAGTTATCGCCAGTACGCTTAATGCCAAATACATTCATACAAATATAGCGATCCGCTATCTAAAGGCATACGCACAGCCTGATTTCAATGTGGAATTAGCCGAATATACAATTAAAGATCCGGTAATGAATATCGTTACAGATCTGGTCCGCAAAAAACCTGATGTGATCGGATTCAGCTGTTATATATGGAATATCGAAGAAACCATTAAGGTCATTAAAATGATAAAAAAGATTGACCCTTCCATTCATATTGCAGTCGGAGGACCTGAAGTGACATATGATGTTGCGGATTGGATGAAAAATATAAAAGAATTTGATTACATTGTTATCGGGGAAGGTGAGGAAACGTTCAAACAGCTGCTGACAGAGCTGAATGGCACTATGAATATGGAAAATGTGCATGGTCTTGCTTTCAGGGAAAATGGCCAGGTTCGTATTAATCCGCAGCGGAATAAGCTGGATTTGCGCGAGCTGCCCTCACCATTCCGCTTTGAAGAAGACATTCCCCACCTTTCTAAACGCGTCACATATATAGAAACAAGCCGGGGATGCCCTTTCAGCTGCCAGTTTTGCCTTTCCTCTATTGAAGTAGGTGTGAGATACTTTGACAGGGAAAAAATTAAGGACGACATCCGATATCTAATGAAGAATGGTGCAAAAACCCTTAAATTTGTGGACCGTACATTCAACATAAGCCGCAGTTATGCTTTGGAAATGTTCCAATTTTTAATCGATGAACATCTGCCGGGGACTGTATTTCAATTTGAAATCACTGCAGATATCATGAGGCCGGAAGTAATTGAATTTCTAAACAAGGAAGCTCCGGCAGGATTATTCCGATTTGAAATTGGTGTACAATCGACTAACGACTATACAAATGAATTGGTCATGAGGAAGCAGAACTTTGACAAACTTTGCCGCACGGTCACAATGGTAAAGGATGGAGGAAAAATCGACCAGCATCTTGACTTAATTGCCGGACTGCCAGAGGAAGATTATGATTCATTCAAAAGAACATTCAATGATGTTTTTGCAATGCGGCCCGAAGAGCTCCAGCTCGGCTTCTTAAAAATGCTGAGAGGCACCGGGCTTCGCTTGAGAGCAGAAGATCATCAATATATTTATATGGACCATTCTCCATATGAAATACTTGGAAATAATGTTTTATCCTTTGATGACATCATTCGCATTAAACAAGTTGAAGATGTTTTAGAGAAATATTGGAATGATCATAGAATGGATGCGACCGTTGAATATTTGGTTACAAAAGTATTTCCGACTCCATTCGATTTCTTCCAGGAATTTGGAAGTTATTGGGAGCAAAAAGGATGGTCCAGAATTGGCCATCAGCTTGAAGATCTTTTCAAACGCCTTTTTGAATTCCTGCAATCAAAAGAAATTGCTGATTTAGATATAGCAGAAGGCCTTATGAAGTTTGACTATATTTCAAAACAAAAATACAAGCCTAGAAAACCCTGGTGGCAGCCAAGCTTTGAAAAATCTGAGAGATCAATGCTCTACCAGTCTCTGCTTGAAAATCCAATCCAGCTGGGAGAAGGTTTCTTAAGCCTTCAGCTGAATGAAAAAGAAATATACAAACATACCTTAAGTGAAAGATTATCATTTGATATTGACCAATATATTAAGGATGGAATAATTGAAAAGAGTGACACAGTTATGCTTGCCTATTTCGACTCAAGCACAGAAAAAGTTTCCATCTATACTGGCCCTATACATGATTGATAAAACCGGCAGGAATCTGCCGGTTTTTAGCATTTATCCCGATCTTTTTTTTTACCTTTATCGCGGTTCATATATGGAAGCTCATAAAGTTTTCCGGCATTTATATCACCAAACTCCATACCGAATTCAACATTTGCAGAACCATTTTGCCGGCCATTTTTTCGTGGTTTATTATGATCCACTAAGATCTTCCCTCACTCCCATGCTTGGAGTTGCGGTTAGCCATTTTCATGGGATTCTCTCCCTGGCTGAATTCTGCTGAAAACTCTGATTCCTGAAGGTTCTTCTTAGGCGTCTTGCTGTATTTTTCAACGGCATTATACTCAGCTTTTCGTTTGGCCATCCCAATCTCCTCCTGAAATATATTTTATAGTGCTAAATCCACTTTAAGGTTTAACACAGCTTTATTTTTAGTAAAAAACACGGTTTCATTCCTATCTGAGTCTTCCTTATTTTACAATCATAAATTTTACTGCGTTGCAAAAAATAGAGTAAAAAGGAATGAGCGATATGACTGAAAAAAATAACAAAAGCATTGGCATTGATGAAACACTTCCACATCAAATAGAAGCACCGAGCTTTAAAGACACAGGAATGAAACTTCAGCCTCCTTTCAAGAATTCTTTTGGCGTAACCATTGGGGACAGTTATTATTCTTCGGACAGTTCACCGCTGGAAAACTGGAGCGATGAAACAGATCCTGCAGTGATGGCAGGTGAGGATTGGATTCATCCAACAAATGACATCGGCTGGAATACTTCGGAAAACAAAGAACTCCTTGAAAGCAAAAAACCGCCTCAAGGCTACCCATTCATGCATCCTACTAAAGATGTCAGCCGCGGGACGGATTAATAAGAAAATCCCATGTGCATAGGCGGTGGGGACACGAAAAAAAGCAGTCCGGAATAATCTTCCGGGCTGCTTTTTTATCCAATAATAACGCGCTCTTTAGGATAATGAAAATTCGGCTGTTTTTCTTTGCCGCCTATAATAAATAAGAAAGAAGTTAATCCAATTCTTCCAATAAACATTAAGGCCATTATGATACATTTCCCGATCATTGATAATTCCGGGGTGATTCCTAACGATAGACCCGTAGTACCAAAAGCTGAGCAGACCTCGAAAATAATTTCAATAAGCTCCATCTGCTTTTCTGTAATGCTTAGAATGACAACAGAGAGAAAACACATGCCAATAGCAAGCAATGTGATAGCAAGGGACTTCAGAATATCATCTTCATGAATTTCTCTTTTAAATATTTTTATATCCCGATTTCCTTTGGCAAAGTGATAAATAAAAAGGATATTCACAGCAAAGGTAGTCGTCCTGATGCCCCCACCCACAGAACTCGGTGACGCCCCGATGAACATTAAAATACTCATTATGATGAGAGTAGGCATTGTAAACTCATTTACATCCATGGTTGATAAACCGCCGCTCCGGGTGGTAGCGGATTGAAAGAATGCATAAAAGAAGCTTTCATGCCAGTTCATGTCTTTAAAATATTGATTGAATTCCATGATGAGCAAAATAACCGTACCAAACACAAGAAGAGCGGCATAGGTAACGGTCGTCAATTTTGCAAATAAGGAAAAGCGAAAAGATGGTTCCTGGTCCCATTTATTCCGAAATAGATATTGCTTTAATTCGATAAGAACAGGAAAACCGATAGCTCCTAAAGTAATGAGTATAATATTGATCAGCTGCACGAAATAATCGCCGGCATATGGTTTAAGAGAGGCTCCTGTAATATCCATGCCTCCGTTGGTTGTTGCACTGACAGATGCGAACAGAGCATGCAGAAATGCGTCATCCCAGGCAGGATAATATTTAAGAAAATGAAAACCCAATATGAGCGCACCAAGCGTTTCAATCACCAATATAATTTTAATAATTTCTTTTACTAAATTGACCAGGCCGGACAAGGCATATTGATTATGATCGACCATGATGAGGCGGCGCCCTCTCAATCCAATCTTGCGGCCCAGCAGGAGCCAAAAGAATGTGCCCAGCGCCATGATCCCTATTCCGCCAAACTGAAGGATGAACATGATGACAAAATAACCAAAAACACTGTATGTTTCCGATATATTAACCACTGTCAGACCGGTAACACTGACTGCACTGACAGCCGTGAAAACCGTATCAATAAATGCAACCTCCACTCCTGGTTTATGTACAGCCGGTATTCTTAATAAAAGTACCGATACAGATACTGCCAATAAATAATATCCGGATATTACTTGGGCAGGTGTTAGTTTATCCAGCCAATTTCTTACGTCTTTCCACATATCATACCTGTCCCCTTCAAAATTTTTCTAACCCTTATCATAATGAATATACCCGGTTTTTAAAAGGGATATTAGAAAATTCGCAGGAAGTTTTTTATTTATATATAATAAAGTCAAAAAATCAAAGGGAGATATGACATGTTGTTGCCTGACCTGGCTGAAAAAATTATAGCTGAAGTGCGTCAGTTTCTTCGGGAAGATATCATAGTTGCGAATACCTGCGGGGTGATCATTGCAAGTACAGATGCAGGCAGAATAGGCAGTTTTCATGAAGGCGCACTGATTTGCATAAAAAATAAAGAAAAGCTGATTATTACCAGGGAGGATCAGTCGCGCCTTCAGGGTGTAAAAGCCGGCATTAACCTGCCGATTTTTTTTAAAGGGGAAACAGTTGGCGTTATTGGAATAACCGGAAATCCCGATAAAATTTCCCCATTCGCAGAAATAATCCGCAAATTAACAGAGTTATTTATCAGTGAAAGTTACTTTGCAGAGCAGCTCGATTGGCAGGCTCGTGCACTGGAAGGTTTTATGTTTGACTGGCTGCAGGAAAAAGAATGGGATCCCCCATTCAAAGAAAGGGCTCATCTGCTAAAGATTAATCTGGCTGTGGACAGACAGGTTTCCATCGCTGAGTTCAGGCAAAATAGCCAATTGCTTCATAGAGATCTTTGGAATAGAATTTTATCCTGGAAAGAAGCAGGTCCGCATGATATTCTAATTCGCTGGGGAAATAATCGAATTGTGCTTTTAGCCGGGATTTCTTCAGCAAAAAAAGAAAATAGGATAAGAGAAAGGGTCACCCGCTTCCATCGCTTTCTTGAAAACCTTCTGGCTGCTGAAGTAAGTATTGGCACCGGTAAACCATTGCCCCCCTCCTGCCTTTCCGACTCTTTTATGCAGGCAGAACGAGCTTTAAAAATCGCAAAAGACCGGGGCACCATAATATTTGATCAGGATTTGACCATTGAAATGATATTTGATGATCTCTCTCCAGAAACTAAAAAGGACTTTATTGAAAGAACGATCGGGACATTCATGAATGAACAGGATCTTATGATAACCCTTCAGGAATTGTTCAGGCAAAATCACTCTTTAAAAAATACTGCTGAAGCATTGCACATACATATTAACACCCTTCATTACAGACTTAAGAAAATATCGGATCTTTCCGGCCTCTACACATCACATTTGAATGATTTAATGAAATTGTTCATCGCCGTAAAACTTTTAGAGGAAGGCACAAAAAACAATTAAAATATCCATGAATTTTTGTATAGTTAACCATAGCAGGGCATTCCCTGCTTTTTTTATACTTAAAGAAATAGATATTGCCAGCTTCCATTAAAGGAGAGGATCCATTTGGTTGACGTTCAAATAAAAGAAGAATTAATTGCCGTTGTCGGCGCAGATAATTATGATGACTCCAAAGCAGGGCGCCTCGTCTATTCATATGACGCTACTCCAAATTTCCAATCGATGCCCGATGCAGTGATCAGTCCGCGAAATACTCAGGAAGTTTCAAGTATCCTCAAGATTTGCAGCAGCTCAGGAATTCCAATCGTACCAAGGGGATCAGGCACCAATTTATGTGCAGGCACCTGTCCTACAGAAGGCGGGATTGTCCTCCTGTTTAAGCATATGAATAAAGTCATTGAAATCGATGAAGAAAATCTTACGGTTACAGTAGAACCCGGTGTCATCACGCTTGACATGATTAACCAGGTTGAAGCAAGAGGGCTTTTTTATCCTCCTGATCCAAGTTCGATGAAAATAAGCACAATCGGTGGAAACATCAATGAAAATTCAGGCGGACTGCGTGGATTGAAATATGGAGTTACAAGGGACTATGTGATGGGGCTGGAAGCTGTACTTGCGGGCGGTGAAATTATCAGAACGGGCGGAAAGCTTGCGAAGGACGTGGCAGGATATGATTTTACCAGACTGCTGGTTGGATCTGAAGGAACTTTGGGGATTATTACGGAAGCAACATTAAAATTAATCCCGCTTCCTGAGTCAAAAAAGACGATGCTCGCTCTATATCAGGATCTTGAACAAGCGGCAAAATCAGTCTCAAAAATCATCGCAGACAAAATCATACCCGCCACCCTTGAATTTTTAGATCAGCCTACATTAAAAGCAGTTGAGGATTTTGCCCAAATTGGATTGCCAACCGATGTCCAAGCTGTACTTCTTATTGAACAGGATGGTCCGATGGAGGTCGTGGAAAAGGATATGCAGAAAATGGCTGAAATCTGCAAGAACCACGGAGCTGTATCTGTACAGCTCGCAAATTCTGAAATGGAAGCAGAAGCCTTGCGGACTGCCAGGCGTGCCGCATTATCGGCTCTTGCACGCCTAAAGCCGACAACCATTCTTGAAGATGCTACAGTGCCAAGATCTGAAATTGCCAACATGGTAAAAGCAATAAATGAAATTTCCAAAAAATACGGACTTTCCATCTGTACGTTTGGCCATGCCGGTGATGGAAACCTTCATCCGACCTGCCCCGCAGATGCACGGGATAAAGATGAAATGGAACGGGTTGAAAAAGCTTTTGAAGAGATTTTTGTCAAGGCGATTGAACTTGGAGGAACTATAACAGGCGAACATGGAGTAGGGGTCATGAAAGCTCCCTATCTAGAACTGAAACTGGGCAAGGCTGGGATTGATGCAATGAAGGCTGTTAAGACTGCTTTAGACCCCAATAACATTCTTAATCCCGGCAAAATTTTTGCCAAGGATGACAGAAAACGAGTGGTGGTTGCCCGATGACAACATTAAAAGAACAAACAATTATTCAGGAAGAATTTAAGAACCGAATGAATGAAGATGAGCTCCTGAATTGCATGCGCTGCGGCTTTTGCCTCCCTTCCTGCCCCACTTATGTCGAGTCAGGCTTTAAAGAAACACACTCTCCAAGGGGCAGGATCGCGCTAATGAAAGCTGTTGCTGATGGATTGATTGAACCGGATGAAGACGTAGAAAGATCTCTTGATCTCTGCCTGGGCTGCCGGGCATGCGAGCCTGTATGTCCTTCAGGAGTAAAATATGGGCACTTGCTGGAAGAAGCGAGAGATATTATTAATCAGAATAAGAAACACTCGCTTCCGGTCAAAGCGGTTCGCAGTTTGGTCTTTAATGGTCTTTTCCCCCACCAGAACAGAATGAGGGCAGCTGCCGGCCTATTAGGCTTTTATCAGCGTTCAGGTCTGCAATCGGCCGCCAGAAAAACAGGAATACTGAATTGGCTTCCAAAAAACCTCACAGCCATGGAAAAGGTACTTCCACAAGTGCCAAAATTAAAAGAAATGAAAAACAGGCCATCCTACCTCTCAGCAGATAAGCCTATAAAAAAAGCCGCTTTTTTTACTGGGTGCTTAATGGATACGATGTTCCTGGAAACCAATAATGCGACAATAAAACTTCTGCAGCTTGCAGGATGTGAAATCCATATTCCTCAAAATCAAGCCTGCTGCGGCGCTCTTCATGGCCATAGCGGTGAAAAACAGGCGGCCA
This sequence comes from Cytobacillus sp. NJ13, assembly GCA_030348385.1. NCBI lineage: Bacteria > Bacillati > Bacillota > Bacilli > Caryophanales > Bacillaceae > Cytobacillus > Cytobacillus sp. NJ13. The sequence goes on from JAUCFP010000006.1 coordinate 1,992,000, forward strand.
AAAACTTGGCAAAACGGAACATAGAGGCTTTTGAGAAACTGGACGCAGACTATATCATTACGAATGCAGGTGGATGCGGAGCATTCCTTATTGACTATGACCATCTTCTTAAAGATGACCGGGAATGGCATGAAAGAGCTGTAAAGTTCTCGCAAAAGCTCAAAGATATCAGCGAAATTCTATACGAACTTGAATTTCACAAAAAAGTTAATCTTGAGCTGCCAGGGCAGATCATAACCTATCAGGATTCCTGTCATTTGCGCAATGTCATGAAAACCTCAACAGCACCGCGTACCCTTCTGAATTCAATTAAAGGCATCGAATTCAAGGAAATGAAGGATACAGACAGATGCTGCGGCTCTGCCGGAATTTATAATATTGTTGAATCTGAAATGTCTATGCAAATACTTGATCATAAAATGATTCAGGCAAAGTCGGCAGATGCAGCAGTAATTGTGACCTCGAATCCGGGCTGTCTTCTGCAGATGAAGCTGGGGATAGAACGGGAAGGTTTATCCGAAAAGGCAAAGGCCGTTCATATCGCAGATATTCTTCTGGAAGCTGCTGTTGATAAAGAAAAGTAAAGAAACTGCTTATGCCGAAATATTACCACTTATGAAACCCCCATTTTAATTCATACTACAAATACAGAGGGAAGATAAACTCTGTAAGACCAATAAAAAGGAGTTGAATACAATGGCAAGAAGCAGCAATAAGCTTTTAGTTCCTGGGATTGAACAATACATGGACCAGGTTAAATATGAAATTGCCCAGGAATTTGGTGTTCAATTAGGCTCTGATACTGTATCCCGGGCTAACGGATCCGTCGGTGGAGAAATTACTAAGCGATTAGTGCAGCAAGCCCAGGCACAAATGTCCGGCCAGAATAATCAATAACAACTTCATATAAATGGAAAAAGTCCGGAGCGAGCTCCGGACTTTATTTTTATCGATTTCCTCTTTCATCGTGTTTACCTTGCTTATTTCCGGTGGAATTATTGCGATTGTCCCTGTCTTGGTTTCTCTCAGGACCATTTCCGCTTCTGTTTTTCCCATTTTCTATTTCTTTAGGGTTTTTCTCAGGGTTATTTCTGTTTTCATTAGCTTTATTATTTTTTTTTTCACTTGGATGATTTTGGGCTTTTACATTATTTCCTTGATCTTTCTTTTCTTTATTATTGTGCCTTTTTTCATAATTATTCCCATTGTTTTTACCGCTGTTATTTTGCTGTTTTTGCTGGTTCTCAGATTTCTTTATTTGCCCTGGAACAGCAGGTTTTTCTTTATTCACTTCTATTTGCTCCTGCTTTTTTAATTGGCTTTGCGTATTTTCTGCCGGTTTTTGCGGAGCATGAGATTCTTTATCTGTCTGTTTATCCGGAATTGCAGATTCAGGTTTTTCTTTCTTGTCAGCGTCAGCTTTTAATTTATTTTCTTTATATAATCCAGGTGAGAGCCCTTTTTCAATAGCAGCTTCTCTTTCCTCTTCACTTGCTTCCAGTAAAGTTACTTCAAGCTGCTCTTTTTGTGCAGCCTGTTTTATATCTGCCAGTTCCTCCTGAATTCGCTCATCCGCTTCTTTATTCTGTTCTGTATATACAGCAGCAATGACTAACTCTTTATTTTCCTTAAAATAGCCTTGTTTCTTTATCTGAAGAAGAATTTTGTCTGCTACCTCATGAATGCTGTTCTTTTTCCAGTTCTTGATGTTTTGGATAATTAGTTCTCCTTCATCATTATAAGGAACGAGTTCTACTACCTGATATTTTTGATTGACCCCTAATTCAATACTCGGATTAACGTCTATTGACATATATGCATACACTTCGTCGTTTTGCATGAACGGCAGAAAAGAAACGATGGCGAGCATTAGTGCAAAAGCTGCAGCCATTAATCCTTTTCCTCTGAATAGGTTAAAAATAGTTAAAGGCGACGACTTTTTTCCGTTTTTCAGTTCTATTGGGAAGAATTCAATTTCCTGGCCAAGTGCATATGCCCCATCTAGTTTTCGGGCCCGCAGAAATTCTCCTTCCGGGGTTAATAGTGTCAAAAAACGTTCGTTTATTTCCATGATAATTCCTGTCTTCACGTTTCCAACACCCCTTTGATATAATCCTTTAGAAAGATATAATCACCAGATAATATCAGTGATATGGCAATTATATATTTCCTATTTCTCTCTATTGTTTTTCTGCTTAAGGATACATAGCTCTCCAGCTGCTTTATAGGCAGCTTTTTTTTATCATAAAGTATGTTTTTGAGTTCATCATTTTCAACCAGAATCTTGGCAACAGTCATCGCATTTTTTCGTGCATCAGCATGCTTTGGAGACTGCTCGATCAGATCGCTGAAGGTAAGGTCGAATTCCTGCAGAATCTGTGTAAACTGGAGAATTTCTTCTTTTCTCAGTTCTTCATCCGTTTTTTTCCTGAAGTCTTCAATGGACAATTCATCTTCAATTGCCGAACCCGTATCATCATCTTCCAGATTAGAGCCTCCATTAAAACTAAGATTCTGAAATTTGGATTGCTTGCGGATATAGTCAATAACCCGCCTTTTAATCAGCACTTCCGAAAAACTGATCAATGAACTCCCTTTATCAGGACTGTACTTTTGAATGGCTTCATTAAAAGCGATGAGACCAATGCTGAATTCATCATCTGATTCATGTATGTATCTCTTGCAGACTGATGATACTGTTTTAGCAATAAACGGCTTATATGACTCTATTAGCTCATTATTTAATGCAGTATCTCCCTGCTGTATTAACTCTACCGTTTCTTCAAGCGTTCTTTTACGCTTCTTCGCCATAAACAATAAACTTAGCAATAGCCCCACCTCTTTTCAAAACACATTATAACATACGGTGTCCAGTTTATTTTTTTTAGGGTGGTTTTATTGGCTAAGGAAAAGAAAGCCACGAAGTGCTTTCCTTTCCAGCTAAAATTAGTTGCCTTTATTCTCTTTGCCTTGACCTTTTGCTTCTTCAGCTTTCTCTTTTCCTTTGCCGGCATGGCTCTTTGCCTCTGCCTGCTTTTCTTGAACTATCTTTGCCTGCTGTTCTTTTGCTGCTTTCCTAGCTGCCTCACGTGCTTCTTTTTCAGCTTGTTTAGCTGCTTCGCGTGCGGCCTTTGCTTCCGCTCTCTTTTGGGCCTCTATAGCTTTTGCCTCTTCATGAGCTTTTTTCTTCTCAGCTTTAGCCGCATCTTTTGCTTCTTTAGATACCTTAACGGGATTTTCAGGTAACACAGTTTTCTCTTCAGAAGCTGATTCATCAATCACTTTCGCCGGATCTTCTGCTGCTTCAGCTTCTTCAGATTTAATCGGTGCAGGCGCCGTTTCTGCAGATTGCCCTGCCTGGTCAATTCCAGTATATTCTTTTTCATCTGTCAATTGTTCAGACCATTTTTCAGTGAACTTAGCAATGTTCTTTTGCATCGCTAAAACAGCAGGATGGTTCTCATCGAATCTTTCTGAAAACTTTGCAAGATTTGCCTGGAGGGCAATGATATTCTGTGCAAGGATTTCTTTTACTTCATCGTCAGTTTCCTTGTCTGCCGTGTCATTATCAGAAGAAGCTTCACTGTCTGCAGCGTCTTCAGCAGGAGCATCCTCTTCAGCTGATTCGTCTAGATTACCGTTGTCCTCATCACTTGATTTTGATTTTTCTGAGTCTTCATTCGCTTCATCGACGATGGTTTCAGCGTTTTCCATCTGTTCCAGTGCTGTTTCTATTGCTTCTAAAGCTTCTTCTTCCTTTCCTTCAGCAAAAAGTGCTTCTGCTTCAGCCATACGCTCTGCAGCGTAACCGGCAAGCAATTTTGCATCTTTAATGTCATCAAAAGTTAGAGCAAGCTTCACTTTTTCCAATGCAAGCTTTGCAAAGTAAAAGAAGCTTCCAGGCAATAGTGATGGGGATTCTGATTCAATTTCATCAAGCTTTTCTTTAGCATTTTCAATGGATTCTGCTGCATCTTTATTTGATTCAGCTGTTGCTTCCGCTGATGGATCATTTTTTATTTCAACTGTTTCAAATTCTGCATCTTCCTTGTTCTCACTTGCAAAGACTGTCGCGGCTGAAAATGTGAATGTTCCTGCAATCACCAGTGCAAGTGTGCTTTTTGCCATTTTATTCATTTCTTTACTGGATAAAAATTTCAATGATTTCACCTCAAAATTTAATTAAAGCGGCCGCTTGTTCATTACAACTGTACGGATTCATGAAAGAGATTTTTGGGGGTTATTAAAAAATTTATTTTTAAAAAAGATAAAAAGCTTTAACAATCACTAAATTGATTAGTGTGCCAAAGCTTTTTTCCATTAATGAAATCATTTGTTAACGCCTCTATTTAAGAGCTTGCCACCTACCTTTGCACCGGTTGCTTTCTCCATTTCAAAATGATCCATCTGATCAAAAGACCGGTTAGTACACCCGGAATAACAAAGAGCATAGGAAGAAAGACCGGCCCGAAAAAAATTCCAAATAATTTCAGTTTGGTTGAGTACATAAGTCCTACTGTCACAAAATAGGCACTGAACACAAAGGGAAGGAAAGATAATTCTTCATTTTCCGGCATAGCAGTACGATATGCATCCCACATTGCAAACATGTAAAGACAAGGGTAAAACATGAGCCACTGATAATTAAGGACATGAACCGCTTTATCAATTTCTCCTATAAAACTGAGCATGATGGCTGAATTAAAATGGCTGTATACATTAATGATGAATTCAAGCGCGACAAATAAAGTTCCCTTCCACAGCTTCCCCATTAATAATTGGCTAAAACCAGGCAATGCAATACTCCAAAAAACTGCTTCTAGTTTACTGAGTTTTTTCATTTCATTACCACCAGCTACAAGTCGATACTTTTATTGTGCTCTGTTTATAGGTCATTTATCAATGAATTTTCCAGATATTTTCCTGAAACTCCATTAGGAAAATTATTTCTATTTTGATATCAGCATGCCAAAAGGCCCCTTCTTATTGAAGGAGCCTGCATTGGATTAGGTATTTTCATCCTTGTTGTGTTCATTTTTTTCCTTGTTATCTTCTTTTACAATATTTAACAACTCTTCCAGCATGGCTGCCATATCATCTCTGCTGTAGAATCTGGTTTCAGAGGTTTGAAGCTGATTTTTGTCTTCTGCATCTTTATTGTGATCCCAGTCTTTATCCACTCTTTCTTCAAGCAGGTAAGCTGGCACTAAATGCCCATCCGGTGTTGCATACATTTTATTTAACCGCCTTGTATCCCTGTCAAAGAAACTATATACAACAGGTATCACAAATAGTGTCAGGAACGTACTGCTGATCAGCCCGCCTATCAGGGCAATTCCCATAGGCTGGTTAATTTCAGTTCCTTCTCCTATACCAAGGGCAAGAGGAACTAACCCAAGTATAGTTGTTAAAGCTGTCATGAATATTGGCCTTGCACGGTCCTTAACGGAAATGATTATGGCATCGTAGGTCTTAAGACCATTTTCTTTCTTTTGGTTTATATAATCGACAATGACTATTGCATTATTAACTACAATTCCTGCTAGCACAATAATCCCGATAATTACTGTTAAGCTAATAGGTGTTTGGGTTGCTGTAAGAGCAACTGCCACCCCTATCACCATGAGCGGCACAGTAAACATGATAACTAACGGATACTTCAGCGACTCAAATTGAGCTGCCATGACAAGATATATTAAGATGATCGCCAGAACAAAGGCCAGAATCAGGTCATCAATGGATGATTCCAGCAACTCCCTGTCACCGCTAAAAACGATCTCCGTTTCATCCGGCAAATCCAGATCAGCAATTTCTTTATCCACTTCTTTTGACATGGCACCCATGTTTGTTGAAGACTTGTACTTTAATGTAAATTGGACAGCATCCTGCTGATTGATGCGCTGAATATTAACCGGTCCTTCTCCGCGTTCTATATTAGTTACGTCACTTAGAGCAGCATAATTTCCATCAGGCTTTTTTATAAGCAATTTTTTTAAATTATCTATATCCTGTGTGACTTCACGATCGTACTCAACAAAAACACCATATATATTCGATTCTTCATCTATCATTTGTGTTGCCCGATTGCCGCGAGTTGCATCATTTACTGCCATGGCTACCTGGGCAGGAGCCAGGCCTTGCTCAAGTGCCTTTTCACGGTCCACAGTAATTTGAATTTCTTCAACTGTATCCATAAGGTCAGTCGATAATTCTGTTACATCATCTAAGTCCTTCAATGCATTATAGATTTTATCTACATTTTCCGTTAAGCGATTTGGATCTGTATCCTTTACACTGAAAGTCAGTGTATTCGGAGCTGTACCGGATGAGGATTGCATGTTAAATGAGAGTTCGGCAGTTTCATTAACCTTTGATGCAGCATTTTCCAGATCCTTTTTGATATCATCGGCAAATTCAAATGTTGATCTTTCACGCTGATCAAGCCCTTTCATTTTGATATACAATTCAGCGATATTGGCATTTTTCGAGCCCCTGAAGGATCCTTCCTGTGTAGTTCCAATGAGGCTGACATATGTATCTACCTCTTCTTCATCCTTTAATTCTTCCTCTAAAGCAGATATAACCTTTTCTGTTTCTGTAAGTGCAGTGCCGTTTTCAAGCTCCATACGCACCGTAAAGAAGCCTTCATCTGCATTTGGAAGAAATTGTGTACCTACTGTAGTCATGCCAAAGCTGCCCACTGCCAATAACAGCATGGTAATCGCTATTACCACTGCGCGATTCCGCAAAGACCATTTAATTGATTTTTCAAGTGAACGCATTAAGCCTGATTCCTGCCTTTTTGTCTCAATGTTTGTTTTTGGAGACTTCAGCAGCCTGCTCGCCAGCATTGGCACAACTGTCAGTGCAACAGCTAGAGATGCAAATAGGCTAAAGGAAATGGTCAGGGCAAACTCCTTAAACAATTCACCGATGATTCCAGTTATAAATACTACAGGGAGGAATACAGCGACAGTCGTAAGTGTTGAAGCAGTAATCGCACCGCCTACTTCTTTTGCTCCCTCACTGGCAGCCGTTTTAGAATCTTTCCCCATTGATAAATGGCGGTAAATATTTTCAATAACTACAATGGAATTATCCACCAGCATCCCAATTCCAAGCGCCAATCCGCCGAGTGTCATAATATTTAAGGTGAAATCTGAAAAATACATTAAAACAAAGGTAAAAATAACAGAATAAGGGATAGAGATGCCAATAATAAGCGGACTTTTAACATTTTTCAAAAAGAAAAACAGCACAATCATGGCAAAAGCACCGCCAAGAATCAGCGAATTGGAGATATTCCCTATTGCAAGGTTTATGTAATCCCCCTGGTCAAAAAGAATTTCTGATTCAATATTTTCATATTGTTCTTTCTCCAGAAGATCATCCAATTTTTGTATGAACTGATTTGAAACTTCTGCCGTATTAGCGTCTGATTGCTGCAGGACACTCAGTAAGACAGATGGAGACTGGTTTGTACGCGTGATGGTGCGATCATCCTGGCTGGCCAGCTGAACCTCTGAGATATCTTCAAGGCTTACTTTATCGCCGGTTGCGGGGTCAACTGTTACGGTAAGTTTTTTCAGCGTATCAAGGGAATCAATGGAACTAATGATCCTGGTTGTCAGCTCTTTTCCCTCAGTCAAAACAGGATCACCTGGCATTGAAATATTATTGGATTCAATTACATCCACAACATCAGCCTGGCTTAGTTTGAAATCTCTTAGTTTTTCCTGATCAAGTTCCACCCTTACTTCCTTAATGGCTGTTCCGGAGAGATTTACGCTTGCCACTCCTTCAACTTTGGTCAGCTCCAGATTCAATTGTTCTGCAAGCCTTCTTAATGCTTCAGGCTCCTCATCTGCACTGAGGGATAATTGTATGATAGGAAACTGGGCAGGATCAAACTTCATAAAGCGAGGTTTATCAGCTTCATCAGGAAGCTGTGTCTGGTCCAGCCTTTGAATAACATCACTTTGTATTTCATCTATATCTGTAGTCCAGGAAAATTGCATCAGAATGAAGTTTGCGCTCTCTTGCGAGGTAGAAGTTAGGGTTTTAATCCCCGGCAATGTTGCCAGATTTTCCTCGAGCGGCTTTGTTACTTTTTCCACAACTTCATCGGGACTTGCTCCTGGATATGAAGTTACTATTACTCCTACAGGAGGATTCAGATCGGGTATGAGTTTTAATGGAATATTCAAGAGGGAGACAACCCCTAAAATAAGCACTAAGAACATCGTAACCAATGTAAAGATTGGCCTTTTGATTGAAAAATCACTTATTCTCACACATTCTGCTCCTTTCAAAGTCAGTAATTATATGACGGCTGCAATGATTGGTTAAAATACATTTTAACTATATTAAAGCAGCAATCACTATGCAAGAAATCAATGTGCTGTTAAATAGGGAAAAAGAACATTATATTTGACTTTAAAGAGGTTCTATCATTCAAAATTCGATATAATATGGATCTTTGCCCACAGAAAAAAGCAGCATTACACAGCTGCTTTTTTCTCAATTTTTTCGATTTTTATACCAGTGAATCCATAGATAAGAGTAATAACCGGACTTAGTATACAGAAGAACGCAAACGGCAGGTAAGCTGCTGTTTCCACCCCTAGTACACCTGTTAGAAAAACTCCGCAAACACTCCACGGGACTAAAGGGTTTACCACGGTGCCGGCATCCTCAAGAATCCTGGAAAGATTCTTCGGGTGCAGCCCGGCTTTTTCAAAAGGCTCCCTGAAAGCATTCCCAGTTAAGAGAATCGACAGATACTGTTCACCAAGCAGGAAGTTAATCCCGATTGCTGTTCCTGCTGCTGCCGCCACCAGTGCGGACACGCGATTCAATACTCCTTTAATGCCTTCAAGCAAAGCTGGAAGAATGCCAAGCTTTAAGAATAACCCCCCCATAGAAAGTGCAAGCAATACCAGAGAAATAGAAAACATCATGCTTTCCATGCCGCCTCTTGATAATAGGGCATCAACTTCCTCTGAGCCACTTTTTGAGGCATATCCCGAATACAGCAATGACATCACTTTTTCGAAACCGAAACTGTTTTGAACAAAAATGGCTATGATTAATGCCGATAAAATTCCGGCAGACAGCGTGATGATAGCTGATACTCTTTTAATGGCCATAATAGTCAAAATGGCAAATGGAATTAGGGAGTACCAATGTACCAGCCCCTCATCCAGCAGAGTTTTTTTCAGCTGGGCAATCTTTGAAAAATCAGACGCTGCCTCGCCTGGTGACAGCACAGCAAAGATTGCCAAAGAAATGATAAACGAAGGAATCGTTGTCCATGCCATAGTTTTAATATGCTCAAATAAATCCACCTTAACTGTAGATGATGCCAGGTTAGTTGTATCGGACAACGGAGACATTTTATCTCCAAAAAATGCGCCGGATATAACTGCACCTGCAGTAATCGCATCCGATAGACCCAAAGCAGAGCTGACTCCCATAAAGGCCACGCCTAATGTTGCAGCCGTCGTAAGCGAGCTTCCAATGCTCATGCCAATCACAGATGCTACCACAAACACAATGGCATAAAAGAACTTTCCATTAACAGCTTCTAAAGCCATATAAATAAATGTAGGAATGGTTCCGCTTGCCATCCAGCTGCTTATCAGCATGCCGATTAAAAAGAAAATGAAAATCGCCCCTAATCCGGACTGGGCACCTTCAATCAGCCCCTTTTCCAGCTGTGTAATGGATACTTTTTTTATTAAACCATAAGCAATTAACCCCATTATCGCGAAAACAACGGGAATATGGGGCACTGCCCCTGCCAAAATAATAGAATAACTAATCCCGCCAAGGATTATTAAAGTTACAATAAGCGCCTCCAGCGGCTTCAAATTCAATGCTGCATGTTCCTGATGCATAATGTATTCCTCCTAAAAAAATACCATAAATTCGGGAGCAAACAAAAAGAGCCCTCTCGCCTATAGGGACGAAGGAGCTCCGCGGTACCACCCTAATTGATAAGCCATTTCTGCTTACCCGCTTAAAGAGAATGTCCTGTTGAGATGCAGTTGTATTTCGATCAATTGCTGCCTGGATTTTCATCACCCATCCAGTTTCTATCTGCTGCCGGCAACTGCTCTACTTTCTTCTGCGGACAAAGTCTATATTTTAATCGAGATTGAACTTCCTGCTTTTTAACTTAAACGCTTTTTAGTGCTAAAGTATGTGTGTTAATACTATATTATCTATTGCTGGATATGTCAATAGGATTGTCAGAGGAATATACAGGAATTATGGCAGGAGAAGATAGGCTAATCATTTACGGGGGCCAACAGCAAAAAACGGCCCCTAAAAGAGGCCGCATGATTATTCTGAGTCCATCGGATTATATAGTTTTACATCCGGATTTTTTTCCTGGAACCATCGGAGTGCAAAGTCATTTTCAAATAGAAAAACGTTTTTGTCGTAACGGTCTTTAACCAGGAGACTTCTCCCACTGGAAAGATTTTCGTTGACCTCATCGCCTTCTACCCAGCGGGCAATTTTTGAGCCTTGTCTTTCCATATAAACTTCTGTGTTATATTCATTTTTCATGCGGTGTTCAAAAACTTCAAATTGCAGCTGTCCTACCGCACCGAGAAGGTATTCTTCCATTTTTACAGTTTTAAACAGCTGAATGGCTCCTTCCTGCACCAGCTGCTGGATGCCCTTATGAAAATGTTTTTGCTTCATGACATTTTTGGCAGTTACTTTTACAAATAGCTCAGGTGTAAATTGAGGAAGACGTTCATATTGGAAATTATTTTTACCAGCGGTTAATGTATCGCCAATCTGGTAAGTTCCCGGGTCATAAATTCCGATGATATCCCCGCTTACTGCAGAATCGACTGTACTTCTGTCATCAGCCATGAATTGTGTGGACTGCGCAAGCTTGATGGACTTGCCGATTCTTGGTATATTCACAGCCATGCCACGTTCAAATTGGCCAGAACAAATTCTTAAAAATGCTATCCGGTCGCGATGAGCAGGATTCATATTTGCCTGGATTTTAAATATGAAGCCAGAAAATTCTTCTGACAGCGGATCAATCTCCCCTGCTGTAGAATTCCTCGGCTGCGGCGGCGGTGCAAATTGGAGATATGACTCGAGAAATGTCTGTACGCCAAAGTTGGTCAGCGCGCTTCCAAAAAACACAGGAGTCAATTCACCTTTTTCAATTCTCTCTCTTGAAAACTCATTGCCCGCTTCATTTAACAGCATAATTTCTTCAAGAGTCTGATCATATAGCCCAGTATCCTTAATGGAGTGGTTTCCCTCTATTTCGCCCTCCTCATTCAGGGAAATAAAGCGGTCCTCTTCTTCTACTCTGAATTGCTCAATTCGATTATTAAACCGATCATAAATTCCGAGGAATTCTTTTCCCATCCCGATTGGCCAGTTCATTGGATATGATTCAATTCCCATGACCTCTTCTAATTCTGCAAGGAGCTCAAGCGGTGCCTTCCCCTGGCGATCAAGCTTATTCATAAAAGTGAAAATCGGAATTCCTCTCATGCGGCAGACCTTGAATAATTTAAGTGTCTGCTCCTCGATGCCTTTCGCTGAGTCAATGATCATAACAGCACTATCAACGGCTGTCAGCGTACGATACGTGTCTTCACTGAAATCCTGGTGCCCAGGAGTATCTAGAATATTAACGCGCGCACCATCATATTCAAACTGCATCACACTGGAGGTAACAGAAATTCCGCGCTGCTTTTCAATTTCCATCCAGTCGCTTGTCGCATACTTGCCTGTCTTCTTCCCTTTAACTGTACCCGCGTCACGAATGGCACCCCCGAATAACAGGAGTTTTTCAGTCAGCGTCGTTTTACCGGCATCCGGGTGGGAAATGATTGCAAAGGTGCGTCGGGCTAAAACTTCTTCTTTAAAATTTTTGGACATATTCGTTCCTCACTTACTTATATGAAAATTTGTTTATTAAGCAATCAATGTGTCACTTAATTATTGCAATACCTTCAATTTTATCGCTCCAAAGTAAAGTTTGCAACGCATTTTAAGATTGCATATTTCTTTTTATAATTCTTTTTCAGGCTTATAATAGTGAAACTAAATATAAAAAAGGAGGTTAATGATGGACACAATTACTCATACATTATTCGGCTTGAGCCTTTACGGTGCAGTCGATAAACGAGATATGGATAAGAACTCCAAGAGGGCGTATTTACTTACCGCTGTCGGGGCTAGCCAAATTCCGGATATTGATGTCGTCTCCCGCTTATGGGATACAGAAGGACTTTATCAGATGTGGCACAGAGGCATTACCCATTCAGTTTTCCTTACTCCGGTCTGGGCTCTGCTGTTTTTTCTGCTGTCCTTCCTGCTCTTCAAAGTTAAGGATAAGAAGCTTTTTCTGCTGGGTTGGCTTGCAGTTTTCATACATAATACAAGCGATTTATTCAATGCATGGGGAACAGGATACTTGGAACCATTTTCAAATATGAGGATTACCTTTGGCACGATTCCTATTGTTGATTTAGTGATTTGGATCATCATGGGAACTGCTTATATTTTTTCAAGAAGAAACAAACTGAAATCACCCTACTACTTCAAAATGGCATGGGCCTTTTTGCTTCTTCATGTTATAATCCAAAGCACACAGGGATTTATTATTTATAAGCAGTTTAATGATCAATATGATCAAGTTGCCCTGTCGGCAGACTTTATTCCATGGACCTTTTCTGTCATTACCAAAAAAGATGATGAAATTACCATCTTTAATGATAACCTTTTTAAGAAAGAGGAAACCCAATATGTGCTTCAATCCAGAGAAACTGCTGATTTGGATAAATTGTTTTCTCAGCGTCCTGAAGCTAAAACCCTATATGAATGGTCCCCATTTGTCGTTCTGGTTGATGATGATGAAAGGCTTGGCCTCTATGACCCCCGCTTTTACAGAAACGGTCAGTCTTTTTTGTTTGAATATATTGAGAAAAATACAGAAAGATGAGCATCTTGCTCATCTTTTTTTATTTTCACCATTCCTCCTGTATGTATAGAAATTTTTCATTAACACATAAAGGCAGTTGCAGCAGGTGCCTTAGCATCTATGTTAAGTGCTGCCATAGCTGGAATGCTGTTTTAAAAAATCACTTGAAAAATCCTCCCGTTAACAGCGGGAGGATTTTTCACTTTTATTTCTTTAAATAGTAGATAACGGATTCATATGGCCTTAAATTTATGGTCTGTGCTGCCGAATGTGACTGATTGTAATTGGACAGTAAGATCTCATCTTTATATTCATCTGCTTGAACATGTTCAGGAATGATAAATGATGTTTCTTTCCCATAGAAATTATTCACGACCAGAAGCTTTTCATTATCACCATTTCGAACATAAGCAAACACATCAGGATGATCCTCAGAAATCAGTTCATAGTCTCCATACGTGATAATATCATACTGCTTGCGAAGCTGGATCAGCTTTTTATAATGATAAAAAATAGAATTCCCGTCCTTCAGAGCTCTTTCGGCATTTATTTCACTGTAATTTGATGCAACATTAATCCATGGCGTTCCATCTGTGAAACCGGCATTTTCAGATCCATCCCACTGAACTGGCGTCCGGGAATTGTCGCGTGATTTGCTTTTGAGAATATTTATAATTTCTTCTTCAAGCATTCCCTTTTCCTTAAGGATATTATAAACGTTCAGTGATTCTACATCTCTGTAGTCTTCAATGCTTTCAAAGCCCGGGTTTGTCATGCCAAACTCTTCACCCTGATAAATATAAGGGGTCCCCTGCATCATATGAATGACTGTCGCCAGCATTTTAGCAGATTCGCGATGATATTTTCTGTCATCACCATATCTTGACACAACTCGAGGCTGATCATGATTGCACCAGAATAAAGCATTCCAGCCTCCGCCCTTGTGCATTTCAGCCTGCCACCTGGATAAAATCTGCTTTAATGCGCCAAAATCAAATTCAGCGAGTGCCCATTTCTCCCCATTAGGGTAATCCACTTTCAAGTGATGAAAGTTGAAAGTCATGCTCAACTCTTCCCTCTCAGGCTTGGAATACTTTATACAATGATCAATGGATGTGGAGGACATTTCGCCAACTGTCATACTATCGTATTTCGAAAATACATTTTCATTCATTTCATGTAATAATTCGTGTATACGAGGTCCGTCTGTATAGAATTTTCTGCCGTCGCCAGGAGGCACAGACCCGTCATCATCGGGAAACTCCTGGTCTTTAGAAATCAGATTGATTACATCAAGTCTGAAGCCATCTACACCTTTTTCAAACCAGAATTCCATCATGTCATACACTTTTTGGCGAAGTTCTTCATTTTCCCAATTTAGATCCGCCTGTGTGACATCAAAAAGATGGAGATAGTATTGGCCTGTTGCATCATCATACTGCCATGCATTCCCGCCGAATTTAGATTCCCAGTTTGTCGGTTCGCTTCCATCGTCCTTAGGATCTTTCCAGATATAAAAATCACGGTATGGATTGTTTTTTGATTTTTTTGCTTCCTGGAACCATTGATGTTCAGTGGAAGTATGGTTTACTACAATATCCATAATGATTTTTATGTCCCGGCTATGAGCCTCTTCAAGAAGCTTATCAAAGTCAGCTAAAGTTCCGTATTCTTCGTGAATGCTGAAATAGTCACTAATGTCATATCCGTTGTCGCGCTGCGGAGATTTATAGATTGGCGTCAGCCAGACGACATCCACACCTAATTCTTTTAAATAATCAAGCTTGGCAATAATTCCAGGGATGTCTCCAACCCCATTTCCTGTCGTATCGTTAAAACTTTTTGGATAAATTTGATATACGACTGATTTTTTCCACCATGGTTGTTTCATTAGAATCACACCTGTTTTAATTTTTTTGAAATTGAGTTTTTTTAGCTTTTGGCTAAATGAGGTAATGCTTATTATTCTGCCCGTTGATTTCCGCTGCAGGCACTCGCTTTCCACGGGGCTACCGGGAGCCTCCTCGACGCTCTGCGTCTGCGGGGTCTCCCCTGGTTCGCTACTCCCGTAGGAGTCTCGCGCCTTCCGCTCCTATCAACTCAGTAGTTAAATTTAGTTGGCTGAATACAAAAACTCGAAACTGCATTCCGCTTATTTTAATCAATACCGTCAGCTACCAGCGTACTCATCAACATTCCATCTTTTAGCTGTTAAAAAGAAGGACCTGAGCTTCATAGGGGCGCAGCTTAATTGTTCCGCTTACTTGTATATCTTGATAATTCCCAATCAGCGTTTCAAATTTCTTTTTCTGGATGTTTGCAGGGAGTTCGACTTCAGGGTTCCCTCCATAGAAGTTGCACAAGACAAGAAGGATCTGATTGCCCAATGTTCTTGTATAAGTGTACACTTCGGGATGATGATCAAGTATCAGGTTATACTTGCCGTAAACAATAATTTCATTTTTCTTCCTAAGTTCAATAAGCTTTTTATAGTAATGAAAAACAGAGTCAGGATCTTTCATGGCCTTTTCCACATTAATGTCATTATAGTTAGGATTTACTTTTATCCATGGGGTTCCAGCTGTAAATCCTCCGTGCTCTGATGAATCCCATTGCATCGGTGTCCGGGCGTTGTCACGCCCTTTTGCATAGATGCTTTCAAGGGCCTTATCCTCTGTCCAGCCATCGTTAAGAGCATCTTTATAGAAATTAAGTGTTTCTATATCTCTGTATTCTTCAATGCTTGAGAAACGGACATTCGTCATTCCAATTTCTTCACCCTGATAAACATAAGGAGTTCCCTTCATCATATGAAGCAATGTTGCGAGCATCTTAGCCGACTTTTCCCTATGCTCTCCTTCATTCCCGAATCTTGAAACAGAGCGGGGCTGGTCATGATTATTAAAGTAAAGACTGTTCCAGCCAACTTCATCCAGCTCATTTTGCCATTTTGTCAAATTTGTTTTTAAGTCATACAGATCAAGGGACTTAAGATCCCATTTGCCATTTGGCCCGTTATCCAGGCTAACATGTTCAAATTGAAAGACCATATTTAATTCATTGCGTGATTCCCCTGTATATTGCCTGGCCCACTCAGGAGTCACACCGGGCATTTCGCCAACAGTCATAACATCATACTTCGATAAGGCCTTTTCATTCATCTCCCGCAGGTATTCATGAATTCTTGGGCCGTTTCGATAATACTTGCTTCCTGAAGCATATTTCTTCCCAGGCTTCGGTTCATCATTAGGAAGTCCCTCCACTTTGGAGATAAAGTTGACTACATCCATTCTGAATCCATCAATGCCTTTTTCGAGCCACCATGTCATCATGTTGTATATTTCATTTCTTAGTTCCGGATTATCCCAATTTAAATCTGGCTGTTTCTTTGAAAACAGATGCAAATAATATTCTCCTGTTTTATCATCAAGCTCCCAGGCGGATCCGCCGAAATTGCTTCCCCAGTTATTCGGCTCTTTTCTATTCCTTCCTTCGCGCCATATATAATAATCCCTGTATGGATTGTCTTTGGATTTTCTGGACTCTGCAAACCAGATATGTTCGTCAGAACTATGGTTTACCACCAGGTCCATAATGAGTTTAATCTCTCTCTTATGCATCTCTCCGAGAAGTTCTTCCCAATCTTCCATTGTTCCTAACTCACTCATAATATCCTGATAATCGCTGATATCATAGCCATTATCATCATTTGGCGATTTATAAACCGGTGAAAGCCAGACCACATCAATTCCAAGCTC
This sequence comes from Cytobacillus sp. NJ13, assembly GCA_030348385.1. Classification (NCBI taxonomy): domain Bacteria; kingdom Bacillati; phylum Bacillota; class Bacilli; order Caryophanales; family Bacillaceae; genus Cytobacillus; species Cytobacillus sp. NJ13. The sequence goes on from JAUCFP010000006.1 coordinate 2,008,728, forward strand.
TTTCAAATAATCCAGCCTGGAGATGATTCCCTGCAAATCTCCTATTCCATCTCCATTGCTATCCATGAAGCTCCGCGGGTATATTTGGTAAACTACACTTTCTTTCCACCATTGCTTCTTCATACGGTGACCTCCGATATTTACATTTTTGTGCAAGTCTCATAAAATGGCGATACCATGGAATCATAAAACCCCATGGCATCAATCTTTCTATTCTGCTTTTTTAAATTTCGAGAAAGCTAAAGTCAATACAAACGGTACGACAAGTGCAATACCCATTCCGATAAAGAAAGCACCCCAGTTTTCCGCAAAGATGGAGAAGAATGCCGGCAAGCCTCCGACACCTATTGACGGTGCCTTAACTCCATTAATAGTAATGAAGATTCCTGCAATTGCTGACCCAATAATCGCTGCAAAGAACGGGTACTTAAAGCGAAGATTCACCCCGAACATAGCCGGTTCGGTTACGCCAAGCCACGCTGATACTGACGAAGTAAGCGCAAGCCCTTTCAGCTTTTCGTTCCCTTTGCTTAACAGCATCATGGCAAAAGCGGCGGAACCCTGTGCAATATTGGACAATGCAACCATCGGCCATAAAAACGTGCCGCCAATGCTGCCGATTAACTGCAGATCAACTGCCAGGAACGTATGATGCATACCAGTGATAACGAGAGGGGCATACAATCCTCCGTATATCAGGCCTCCAAGGGCAGGAACAGCATCAAAGATTCCGACAACCCCATTTGTAATCCAGCTGCCGATCGTAAATGTAATTGGTCCAATGGCAATAAAAGAAAGAAATCCAGTGATCAGTAAAGCGATCGGTGCGACAGTCAGAAGCTGAAAAGCATCAGGAATTCTATTTCGCAGAAATACTTCTATCTTAGCCAATACGTATGAAGCAAATAATACAGGCAATACCTGCCCCTGGTAACCTACCTTTTCAATTTCAAGACCGAATAAATTCCACTTCGGAACTTCTTCTGCTGAACCATAGCCCCATGCATTTAATAGATCCGGGTGCACTAGCATTAAACCCAGCACAATACCAAGAAGAGGACTTCCGCCAAACCGGTTAACAGCACTCCATCCAATCAAACCGGGAAGGAATACGAAAGCTGTATTGGCAATCAGGTTAATGATGCCAGCCAGATCAGCCCAGTTGGTATAAACTTCAACAAAAGACTTATCATCGAAGAAAATATCCGGTGCGGTCATAATATTGTTGATCCCCATCAGCAAACCAGCTGTTACGATAGCTGGGAGGATTGGAATAAAAATATCTGCAAGTGTTTTAATGCCGCGCTGCAATGGATTTAAGTTTTCAGCAGCAGCATTTTTTGTTTCTTCTTTTGACGATTCGCCAACTCCTGTTGCTTCTGTCATTTCTTTATACACTTTATCAACGAGGCCTTGTCCAATAACTACCTGGAATTGTCCATTTGTGGAAAAAGAACCTTTCACAATATCTATATTTTCGAGTTTTTCTTTATTGACTTTCCCTTCATCTTTTAACGCAAAACGCAGCCGTGTAACACAATGAGTAGCAGCTGCGATATTATCCTTGCCCCCGATAGCTCCTACAATTTTCTCTGCTGACTCTTTATTTGTAGCCATTCTTCGCTCTCCTCCTGTTACCGTTTTCATACAAAAGAAAAAAACAGTTATAAGGTTCTTATTTATTGTTCTCGACACTTACAAATATATCCAAATTACAAATCAACTTGTATATACATGAACTGTTTACGCTTTCATTCTATCTTGTATATACATGTTAGTCAACCATTTTTTCTTTCCCCTCTTTTCTATACCCATTCAATCGCTTCGGAAGCCAGAAAATAAAAAAAACCGGCTTCGAGACTAATTTGTCTGCAAAGCCGGTTCTAAACCTATTGAATAGGTTATTTCCTTTTATCATCGTCATCATCTTTTGTGAGTTCACGGGTAGATTTCTTAAATTCTTTTAAGGTCTCCCCGAACGCTCTCCCTATTTCAGGAAGTTTCTTAGGGCCAAAAATAATCAGAGCCAGAACCAGGATGAGAATTAAACCTGGAATACCGATGTTGGATAACATGCTGAACACTCCTTATATATCATATCGCTTGAGGCAGTAGTAATCATGTTCATTGTCCATTATAGTGGATTGATTAAAAAAATCATAGCATGAGAGCAATTTTCATGAAGTCACGTTTTTTGACTATTTAAAGGCTCTATCAAGTTCATCCAGCACTTCACCAATTTTGCGATCATGGATCACTTCATCAGCATAAATGTCGAAATCCGTAGGCTCCATATTAATAATCACTAGTTTTGCTCCGTTTTGTTTGGCTATCAGCGGAAACTGATTTGCAGGTGTTACAGTCAAGGATGATCCCAGAACAATAAAAAGTTCTGCCTTTTCAGTTTCATCTGCTGCGAAATCTAAAGCCTCCTCAGGAAGCATTTCCCCAAACAAAACTACTGAAGGACGGAGCACACCCCCGCAACTGCATTGGAATTGTCCATGCAAATACCCCTCGCTCGGGAACTCTTTTTTACATTTCTGGCAATGGAGTTTCTGCAAATTCCCATGGAGCTCTGATATTTTTTTACTTCCCGCCAGTCCATGAAATCCATCCACATTCTGGGTGATAATGCTCTTAATAATATCTCTCTTTTCCCAATCTGCAAGAATATAGTGCCCTTGATGGGGAGTGCACTCCTTAAGCCCGATTACCCTGTGCCGATAAAATTCTATAAACTCGTTCACATTTTCATTTAATGCTTCTGTACTGGCTATTTTTCCAGGATCTTTCCCATTCCATAATCCATTATTGGCAGACCTGAAATCAGGCAGTCCGCTTTCCGTCGACATTCCTGCTCCAGTTAATATTACTGTATAATTTGATTCCTTCAGCCATTTCTCAAGCATAGATATCAGCTCCCAATAAGGTTTTGTTACAGGTTAAATTTGATTTCCATTTATTTCTCCCACTCAAATGTTTATGTCATGTCAGGTATGCGGTAAATACTAGATTATAACTGTTTATGCGAATTATCAAATATAGGAGTGATAGCTATGCCTGAAATAGAAACGAAAGATTATAAGGACGGCTATAAAAAATTTTCTTCCAGGGCCAAACGTTATGCGGACGATCCTGAAAAAACAAAAGGACTGCTAAGAAAGGCTACACTTAAAGCAGATAAAAACAAATCTTCATTAAGTGATATATGGGAAAAGTTTCAGCTTCTGATCGATTTAGTAAAAGCATGGTCTAAAGGCGATTACCGGCATATTTCAAAAAAGTCGATTATCTTTATTATTGCTTCCATCCTATACTTTGTTTCCCCTATAGACCTTGTTCCTGACTTTTTAATAGGAATGGGAATCTTAGATGATGCAGCAGTCCTTGGTTTTGCCGTTAGCCAAATTACAGGGGAACTTGAAAAATTCAAAATCTGGAAAGAGAGCAGGACCATTGAGATGAAATAATTATTTTTCTGTCCATTTTGATATTATTTGCTATAATAATGATGGAAAGTATTAATGCCTGTCAAAATTAAATAGCAAGAAATGTAGGGGAACCGGTAAGCCGGTTGAGACTTCATCATTAAGATGCTGACCCTTTGAACCTGATCTGGCTCATACCAGCGTAGGGAACATATTCTTAAACATACTAAATGTTTTTATATGCGCCCTGGTTTATACCGGGGCGTTTTTATTTTTCAGGGCAGACTATCATTAACTTTCCTTATTACATAAAGGTTTTTAGGAGGATTACTTATGAAAAAGTGGATTGCAGCTATCTGTTCACTGCTGCTTCTTTCAGGCTGTGCCGGTAATGGAACGGATAATCAGACTGGAAGCAAAGATGCAGACAGCAAACAAGATTTGAAAAAAGTTACTGTTGTATTGGATTGGACACCCAATACCAATCATACCGGCTTATATGCCGCAAAGGACAAAGGATATTTTAAAGAAGAAGGACTAGATGTCGAAATTATGATGCCAGGTGAAGCAGGTGCAGATCAATTGACTGCATCAGGCAAGGCTGATTTCGGTGTCAGCTATCAGGAAAGCATCACGGAAGCACGGGTACAGGGGGTTCCCCTTGTATCGATAGCAGCTGTAATACAGCATAATACTTCCGGTTTTGCATCCCCTGCTGAAAAAAACATTAAATCGCCGAAAGACTTTGAAGGAAAAACTTATGGCGGCTGGGGAGCTCCTGTAGAAAAATCGGTAATAGACTCCCTAATGAAGAAGGAAAACGCCGATGTTGATAAGGTTTCAATCGTTAACATGGGGGATGCTGACTTTTTTACAGCTGTTAAAAGAGATATAGACTTCGCATGGATTTATTACGGATGGACAGGTGTAGAAGCAGAACTTCGTGGCGAAAAGATTAATATGGTCTACCTTACTGACTACTCAGAAAAACTGGATTACTACACGCCCGTTCTCGCAACCAGCGAAAAAATGATTGCAGATGATCCGGATACTGTCAAAGCATTTGTAAAAGCAGCAGCCAAAGGTTATGAATTTGCAATCGAGCAGCCTGGCGAAGCAGCAGATATTTTGTTAAAGAACGCTCCGGACCTGGACAGCGAATTGGTCAAAAAGAGCCAGGAATGGCTTTCCCCCCGCTATCAGGATGATGCTTCAAGATGGGGTGAACAAAAGCTTGCGGTCTGGGAAAACTATGCAGACTGGATGCATGAAAATGGTCTTTTAGATAAAGAATTAGATGCCGGCAAAGCTTTTACAAATGACTTCCTGCCGGAATAAGGAGAGTTCAAATATGGCAAACGCACTTGTAAGCATTCAGATCATACCGAAAACAAAAGATGGGGAAAATGTTATACCTTACGTTGATGAAGCAATTAGTGTCATTCAGCAATCCGGTGTTAAGTACGAAGTTCATCCCCTCGAGACAACGATGGAAGGCGATTTAGAGCATTTATTGAAAATCATAGCTGATATGAATAGAAAAATGATTGAAAAAGGAAGCAGCAATGTGATCTCACAGGTAAAGATTCTATATCAGCCGGACGGAATTGAAATGAGTGATTTAACGGAGAAATACCGTCCATGATAAATGTGTTCAGAAAAGGATGGAGGCCGGCTGCGGTTCTCCTCCTTTTATTCATTATTTGGGAATTGGCAGTAAATCTGGCAGAAGTTCCTGCATGGCTTCTGCCTCCGCCGACCGATATCGTTCTTGAAGCGATTTCGGGCTGGGAGGGCTTCCACCTTCATCTTCAATCGACAGTCATGCTTTCCCTATTGGGATTTATCATTGGCACCGTCATAGGATTACTCACAGCTGTTATCCTGCACTTATTGCCTTTTATAAGGGAGTCGGTTTACCCTCTCCTCATACTTTCACAGAATGTGCCTATAATTGTTCTGGCTCCTTTGCTGGTTGTATGGTTTGGTTTCGGGATACTGCCAAAGCTGATTGTCATCACGCTGGTTTGCTTCTTCCCCATCACTGTTGCTGCATTGGACGGCTTTCGCCAAACCCCCGGAGAACTTAGGCATTATATGCTGATGGCAGGGGCCAGCAAAGGACAGCTGTTTTGGAAGCTGGAGCTTCCCTATTCCCTTCCCTCTTTATTTTCAGGGCTAAAAATCTCCGCAACCTATAGTGTGATGGGTGCTGTAATATCCGAATGGCTCGGGGCTAAAGCAGGAATAGGTGTTTATATGACTTTGGCCTCTTCTTCATTTCGGACAGACCGTGTTTTTGTTGCCATTTTTGCGATTATGCTGTTAAGCTTGTTGTTTTTTGGAGGAATATTACTGGCTGAACGTTTGCTTATTAAATGGAAGGCACGGGAGAGTGGCAGGAAATGATACAATTATCAGTTAATCATTTAACCAAAAGTTTTGATTCAAATCAGGTTTTAGACAATTTGAGTTTTCATGTAAATGAAGGGGAGTTTGTTTCGATTTTAGGTCCTTCAGGGAGCGGAAAGAGCACCATTTTCAACCTGATTGGCGGGATGCTCCTGCCTGACGAAGGCTCTATAACGCTTGGGAATGTGAAGATCAACGGCAAACCCGGTTCAATAAGCTATATGCCTCAGACACCTTCCCTAATGCCATGGAGAACCATTCTCCAAAACGTTCTGCTTGGCCAGGAGATTATGGGGAAAACCGATTCCGAAACGGCCAGAAAAATGCTTCAAAAAGCTGGTCTCGGCGACTATGAAAAGGCATATCCCCATGAGTTATCAGGGGGGATGAAGCAAAGGGCTGCCTTTATCCGGGCACTATTAAGCCCGCAGCCAATCATATTGCTGGATGAACCTTTTTCAGCTTTAGATGAGCTTACCCGCCATGATATGCAAAAATGGCTTCTCGATATTTGGAATGAGCATAAGCCGACAATTCTGTTTGTAACCCACAATATCGAAGAAGCCATTTACCTCTCTGATCGAATTTTAGTACTGAGCAGCAAGCCTGCTAAAGTAATTAAAGAATATAAGGTACCATTTACCAGGCCAAGAATGGAGGAACTTTTTCTCAATGAAAATTTCCTTGCCTGCAAAAGAAACATCCATCATGCGCTGAAAAATCATTAGGAGGCAACAGCATGGATAAGTATATTGATGCCCATATTCATCTTGATAAGTACAGCAATATTGAATTAGAGAAAATGTTTCATGAGCTGCCGTTTCAGCTTTCACTTGTTACAGTTTCAAGCGATTTAGCATCCTGCAAAAGAAATCTTGCTCTTGCAGAAATTTATCCCTTTGTTAAACCTGCCTTTGGTTTTCACCCTGAACAGGTTCTGCCCAGTGATCATGATATTTCAGAGCTTTTCAGCTGGATAAAGATTCACATAGAGCATATGGCTGCTGTTGGCGAGGTTGGCCTTCCATACTATTTAAGGTCTGATGGGAGCAAGCAGCTTGGCGGATATATTGAGCTTCTCGAAGAATTCATTAAGCTCGCTAAAAGGTGGGATAAGCCCATTGCCCTCCATGCAATTTATGATGATGCACCGATTGTGTGCAATTTATTGGAAAAGCATTCGATTAAAAAAGCTCATTTTCACTGGTTTAAAGGTGACACCGCAGCCGTAAGCAGGCTGATTGCCAATGGCTATTACATCTCCTTTACTCCAGATATTGTGTACGAAAAAGAAATACAGGATCTTGTACGGGATTACCCGCTGGAAAAAATGATGGCAGAAACAGATGGTCCATGGGAATTCGAAGGCCCTTTTATAAACAAGCCTACCCATCCAGCAATGATGGCCCATTCCATCAGTGTCCTTGCTGAACTAAAAGAAATAGCTTTCAGCAGCGCTCTTATGAAGCTATATGATAATACAAAAAGCTTCTATAATATTGATTGATTAAACAGCCTTACGGTCTTTTACCATAAGGCTGTTTTTTATTCAGGCTAGATAAATATAATCATTTCGCACCATTCCTAATTTTGGAAATATGGGTTAATCTTATATTGGACAATACTTTTAGGAGGTATGTGATGAAAAGGTATATTTTCTTGTTATTGACTATTTTACTAGTCTTCTCAGGCAATGTTTCTGCAGAGCCCAAAAGCCGTTCTGCTGATTTGACTGAGAAAGATTTCATGAAAGCCGTATTGAAGGCTGATGAGTTTAAGGAATATAAATCCTCCATTTTAAAAGATGCAGCCGCCAAGCCAAAAGCTCTTGTTGATGAAAAAGGAAAACAATATGGCTGGACAGTTCAATATGAAATTGAATACAAAGAAAAAAATGTTTTCTTAGATAAAGAGGCCCTTGTAAATTTCTCTTCACTTCTATCGTTTTCATATGAGTCCGGCGGAAACGGATTAAAAGTCCGGCTTGTCGATTACAGCAGGCTTATTGAGGATCAGGCTTTTTATGTAAAAGACCTTAAGACTGATGCAGAAACCAAAATAGATATCTCAAAAGACAGCACCTTTACTGAATATTTGCTCGAGGTTGAAAAGAAAAAAACACAGCTGATTGAGGGAGCAGTGAAAAGCAATGCTGACTTCTCCGATAAAATCACAGCAGCAGGCGAGTTATGCTACTACTGCACAAAATATGAATGGCGCGGCGGATACCCTTGCTCATCCGCAAATACTGAGCCTGAAGTTTCAGTGTCTTCCCAGCTTAAAAAAAGCGGACTTAATCCAGATTCGGTAATCATTGACTGTTATGTACCACGCCATAAAGTATGTGTTAGCGGTGAATGGAGAACCTATTGTCCTATTCAATAAGAAAGCTCCAGGCTTATGCTTATCGTTGAAAACCATAAGCATAAGCCTGGAGCTAGAGTTATAAAACCGGCTAAGCAGATGCTTAGCCGGTTTTGTTATCCCTTCGTGCCTGATGCGATATTTGAACCTTCTATAAAGTGCTTCTGGAAGAAGAAGAATAGCAGAACAACTGGCAGGAGAACCATGACTGACATGGCCATCAGGTAATGCCATTGTGTCTGCACTGTTCCCTTGAAGGTCTGAAGCCCGATTTGCAGTGTGTACAGACTTTCATCATTTATATACAATAATGGTCCGAGAAGATCATTCCATGCCCCATTAAATGAAAAAATGGCCACTGTAATAAGAGCTGGCTTTGTCAGCGGAAGCATGATATGCCACCAGATTTGCAGATGATTCGCACCATCAAGTACTGCTGCCTCTATCAGTTCATTAGGAATGGTCATCATAAACTGGCGCAAAAGGAAGATGAAAAAGGCACTCCCCAAAAAAGCTGGAACAATCAGCGGCAGGTACGTATTTACCCAGCCAAGCTTCGAAAATAGAATGTACTGAGGCACCATCGTAACAAACCCCGGAATCAGCATGGTTGATAACACAACTATAAACAAAGCATTTCTTCCTTTAAAACGGATTTTCGCAAATGCATAAGCAACGAGCGAATTGACAAGAACACTTCCAGCCATTCCGCAAAAGGCAATAAAAAACGTATTCATTGCCCAGCGTGTAAACGGCGCTGTTTTCCAGGCTTCAACATAATTGGAAAAATGGAATTCTTTTGGCATAAAGGTAGGCGGATATTGGGCAATCTCAGCAGGAGATTTCAATGATGTCGAAATCATCCACCACAGCGGAGATAATACCAGTACACTTCCTGCTAATAACACGATAAAAATAATCGTCTGCTTTAATTTATCTTTGAATTTTTTTGTCTCGTAAAACTTCGGTGCTGCAGCAGTCCTCATTTATTATCTCCCCCCTCATAATGAACCCATTTTTTGCCGAGTTTCATATTAATGATTGTCAGTACCATTACGACAATGAACAGAAGCCAGGCCATTGCAGATGCATAACCCATGTCAAACACTTCAAACGCATTATTCCACATATGCAGATTGTAGAATAGGAGTGAGTTTCCTGGTCCTCCGCTTCCGTTTTCTGTCATGACATATGCTTCTTGAAAGATCTGGAAGGAACCAATGGTACTAGTCAGCACATCGAAGAAAATGATTGGTGAAATCATTGGCAGGGTGATATAAAAGAATTTCTGCATAACACCTGCCCCATCCAGATCCGCTGCTTCATACAGAGAAGCTGAAACTCCCTGCAGACTTGCAAGGTAAAGCAGCATCCCTCCTCCGACGCTCCACATTTTCATCAAAAGCAAAGCTGGTTTCGTCCATTCCGGATCAAACAGCCAGGCTGGCCCTTCAATCCCCATCCATGCAAGGAACGTATTTACCAGTCCTGTCGAAGGACTTAGCAGCTGCATCCACAAAAAGTAAACCGCAACACCTGAAAGGATAGCAGGCAGATAATAAAGTGTGCGGAAAAATTTCATGCCTCTTACCTTCTGATTTAAAAGAACCGACAGAAAAATCGCCCCTGCAGTAGTCAGCGGGACAGAGAATAAAACATAATAAAGAGTATTCCATAAAGACGTTTTAAAAAGATCATCAATTGTAAACATGCGTTTAAAATTATCAAGGCCGATAAAATTCATTCTTGAAGTAATATTATAATCTGTAAAACTTGCAAATAAGGAAAATAAAAGAGGACCAAGTGTCAGTCCCAGAAATCCGATTATCCACGGGCTGATAAATAGATAGCCAAAGATATTTTCTCTTGTTTGGCGGGACATCCGTCTGCGTGATGTCTTTACTTTCTTGTCCGCAAGATCCGCTCCCCGGCGCGCAATCGTTGTATCATATGATTTCAACCCATACACCTTCTTTTAATTATTTTTAAAGAGAGAAGGATGTATCCTTCTCTCTTTGTTCTATTTTCTCTTTAGTTTTTTAACATCTTCCTCTGCGTTTGCCAGCGCTTTTTCTGGCTTTGTTTTTCCTAGAAGCACATTGTCTATATGCGGATTTATGCGGTTCTGGTAATCAGGATACCTTACTGGAACCGGAAACAATTGCGTTTGATCCAGGTTCTTCACCGAAGCTTCATATACGTACTTATCGTCGCCCTTTAGCTCTTTAACAACTGCTTCTGCAGCTTCTTTATTTGCGACATTATCATAGTTTTTCATTGCCCAGTATTTTTGTGCCTCGGGGCCAGTTAAATACTTGATAAATTTCATAGCTTCCTCAGGATGTTTGGCTCCTTTCGGTATTTCAGCTACGAAACCGCCGCCATCGCTCCAATTCCCCGAACCTTTTTCATATGCAGGAATTGGGGCTACCCCAAAGTTCATATCCTCTCCGTAGTCACGAATCTGTGTGTAAAACGTGCCGATATCAACCCACATTGCCACTTTGCCTGCAATGAATGGATTTGACTGCTCACTGCCAAATTCAGCTTCAAAAGATTGAACTGTCTTCTCACCAAGACGTTCTTTCCATCCCAGCAGCCATTGAAGAGCTTCCTGCTTTTTAGGTGTATTGATATAAAGTTCTCCATCTTGAATGAATCCTTTTCCGCCGTCAGCGCTTGTCATCCAGCTAGCAGCACCAATGCTTCCCCATAGAGGATAAAAGCCAACTCTCTCATAGAGGTCTCCATCCTTTTTATCAAGCTTTGCGGCGTACTCCTCCAGCTCCGCCCATGTTGCTGGCGGCTTTTCAGGATCAAGTCCAGCTTCTTTAAAAGCATCTTTATTGTAAAATAGCAATCTTGTATCAGTATTGAATGGAACTGCATAGGGTTTGTCCTCGTACATCACAGTTTCCCATAAATGAGGATAAAATTGATCTTTAAAGGATTCATCGATGTACTTGCTCAGATCTTCGGATTGTGCATTTTCAGCTCGCTGGGCGACTGAATTAATATCGTTTATAATAACATCTGCCGGGTTTCCCGCTGCAACGGATGCCAGGTTCTTTGTCCAAATATCTCCCCAGGGCAAATATGTATGCTTTACAAAAACCTCATCCTGTGAATTGTTAAAATCCTCTATGATTTTTTCTATGATTGGACGCCTCGTTTCTGAACCCCAGAAGCTCCAAAAATCAACAATGACTTTTCCATCCTTCGTTTTTTCTGCCTGAACACTTTCCTCACCCGAACAGCCTGCCAAGGTACCAATAAGCAGGATGGCGGAAATGATAAAGATTAATCCCTTTTTCATGATGCTCCCCCTAAATAATATTTAATTTTAAGCTTTAAGCTTATGCCTAACCCCTGCGCAAAGGAAAAATACCGGCCAGCAAATAAAATAATTATCAACTAAGATAGTACTACCCTGTTATTTGGGGATAAAACATTATTTTGAAAAAATTCTTGTATTATGTAAATTTTATGGACTTTACGCCTAATAAAAAAAAGACCCCTAAAAAGGAGTCTGAATTAAGGAGTTTTTTGAATACTTTGCGCAATGGCTTCCAAATACTCAATGAATATGGCACCTTCTTCAGAAGGAACTGCGTACATTATCTCACTGTCCATTGACTTGAAATATACCTCACCATGCTCGTTCCAGACTTTCACCTTTACAGGATCTTTGCCTTTAAAAATAAATTGGATATCATATAATGGTTTGGAGTCGATGACGGCCTCTGCAGGCATTGCCGAATTTATGGCATTTCTTGCGGTGTTTTCCCACTTTTCATCTTTTACAGTCGCAGTTTCAGCAGAATACTTTCCTTCAGCAGAGAAGGAATTCTCAGTTTCTGATAGAGCAATAGCTGTTTGACTGATAAAACTATTCCCAAGCATATCTGCACTGCTGCTGCCTCTTGTCATTGAATCCTCAGAAAAAATAATGAAAGCGAACATGATACAAGCAGCCATTACAGCTGCAGCAGATAAAAATCGCGGAAAAATATCTTTCTTTCTTTTAGGCCTATCCTCTATGCCACTCCATATTTTTTGCAGGCTATCCTGCTTTTGCTTTTGCGATCGCGGAATACGATCCAATTCACGAAAAGAATTATCGAATCCGAATGAGTTCTTCATGGATTTCCCCCCTTTTCTGCAATTCTTTTTTTAGAGCTGCGAGTGCCCTGGAAGTGGTGATTTTTACTTTGTTTTCATTCCAATTCAAGATTTCGGCCGTTTCCTTGATGGAAAACTCCTTTATTTTTCTTAAAATCAGCACTTCTTGATAACTTAATTTCAAATGGCGGATTGCTTCATATAAGAGTGTAACTTTTTCACCCTTAATCATAATCTCGGTTGGAGTCTCTTCATCTGATTGGAGCTGGAATTTTTCAATTGAGAAAAATTTGAATCTGTTTTTTTTGCGCAGATAATCAATGGCTACATTTCTTGATATTCGGACAAGCCATGTAAAGATCTGGGACTCCCCATTAAATTGACTCATATATTTATAAGCTTTTATAAAGGTGTCCTGTGTCAGATCTTCGGCGACTTCCTTATCATTCACGAGAAGAAATATGTATCCATAAATTCGATCGCTGTATTCGCTGTAAATATCTTCAAATGCTTCTGCCGATAATCTCTCCATTGCGGCGCCCCCTCGCGTATTATTAGACGAATGAAAAATAGAAAAGAAACACTTCTCCCATAGGTATGTAAAATATTCAAATCAACTTTCAGGTAAACCAAAATCCAAATTATGTTCATTTTTCCTATTTTTTCTAAATTCTCTGATTCCATCGTATTAATTTAGACAATTTTCGAAGAAAGAGTCATTTTCACTGTAACCATTCTTCCAGCTGCAATTTACAAGTAAATACAGAGAAAGTTACACTTCAAAATGCCCATTTTCAGATAATTTATTTCCTATTTTCCTATTGTATTGATGGAAGGCGATCTTTTAAGGCTCCCCCTCTTTTTAATCATTTTATCATTCTGGGAAAATACTGCCTCCCTCCTTTTTCTTATTTTTTCCAAAAATTATTACTATTCCAATCTTTCTGTGTAAAAATGATTCTTTTCATCTAGATATAACCAGGTTAAGTTGATTCTTTAAGACTGTAACCTTATGAATGCTCTAAAACCTTCTAGCTATTTTATTCATTCCACAGCAACAAACTTCATTTTTCGACAATCTCCAACTCATTCTTCAGCTAAAGTTCTTGTTAACGGAAGGGTTTTCCATTTTTGGAAAATACCCTTAGGAGGTGATTGAGTTCATTCTGCCAGAAACCACTTTTTAAGGAATTAAACAAAACAAGGAGGGAATTTTTTGAAAAGAAAAAGAAAATCATTGAATCGCATTCTTTATGTGATGCTGACAGCTTTTCTGATTTTGCCGCTGATGTTCCCAGGCATGGGATCAGCCGAAAGTAAGAGCTCTCCGCATACCTCAGTTAAGAAAGCTGCACCTCAGACAGCAAAAAGCAAAATAAACAGCTCATTGCTGAAACAATTTGATCAAGAAGATAAAGTAACATTCCTGATAAAGTTTAAAGAACAAGCTGATACTTCAGCAGCAGCCAAGAAAGCTGAAAAAGCGGCTGCATCCCAAAAACTGACAGCCTCTAAATCCAAGTACATGAAACGCTCTGCAGTCCTATCCTCACTAAGATCTACAGCTATTGAAACTCAAGGCCATGTCACAGATTTCCTTCAAAAGCAGGAAAAAGACGGCAAGGCAAAAGATGTTCAATCCTTCTACATCGTCAATGCCATTGCAGTAACAGCTACAAAGGACGTTATGGAACAAATCGCGGTGTTCCCTGAAGTAGACAAAATCCTTCCAAACGAAACAAGACAGCTTCATAAGCCAGTAAAGGAAGCCGAAAAAGCTCTCAAAACACAAGCAGAAACCAGTTCAATTGAGTGGAATATTGACCGTGTCGGCGCTCCTGCTGTATGGGAAATGGGAATCGACGGATCGGGTACTGTCGTTGCATCCATTGATACAGGTGTTCAGTGGAACCACCCGGCGTTAAAAGAAAAATACCGGGGCTTTACCCCTGCACAACCCGATTCTCCAACACATGAATTCAGCTGGTTTGATGCCACTGCAGGCCAGACAGCACCATATGATGATCAGGGACATGGGACCCACGTAACTGGAACAATGGTTGGTTCCGAGCCAAATGGAGCCAATCAGATCGGGGTTGCACCTGGTGCGAAGTGGATTGCGGTAAAAGCCTTTACTGCAAACGGCGGAACTGACGTAGACCTACTTGAAGCCGGTGAATGGATCTTAGCTCCAAAGGATGCTGAAGGAAACCCTCATCCTGAGAAAGCCCCGGATGTTGTCAACAATTCATGGGGCGGCGGACCTGGGCTGGATGAGTGGTATCGTCCAATGGTGCAGGCATGGCGGGCAGCTGAAATTTTCCCAGAGTTCTCTGCCGGAAACACAACAATATTTAATCCAGGCGGACCTGGTTCTGTTGCTACACCAGCTAACTACCCAGAATCATTCGCAACTGGTGCGACAGATATTAATAATGGTTTAGGCAGCTTCTCATTGCTGGGACCATCACCATACGATGAAATTAAGCCTGATGTTTCAGCACCTGGGGTCAACATTCGCTCATCCGTTCCTGGAAGCGGATATGAAGGGGGCTGGAACGGAACTTCCATGGCTGGGCCTCATGTTTCTGCGGTTGCTGCGCTGCTCCGCCAGGTTGACTCTAGTCTGACTGTTGAAGAGATGGAGGAAATTTTACTGACTACCTCTACTCCTTTGACAAATGGTACTTATCCTGAGACACCAAATAATGGTTTTGGATATGGGCTAGTCAATGCCTTCGATGCGGTTTCTTCCGTACTGACCGGCCTTGGAAAAATTAAAGGCCAAGTAGCAAAAGAAGGAGAAGACTCTGAAGCTCCAGAAGCCAATCATGATGGACCTCAGGAAACCTATGCAGGAATGGATCTGGCACTGGAATTGACTGCATCCGATAATGTAAGTGTCACAAGAGTTGATCTTGAATACTTAAAAGCAGACGGCAGCTGGGCAGCCATTGAGGCTGAAAGGATTGCCGGGAACTACAAAGATGGTACTTACCAGGCGATTATTCCTGGTGAAGACATCGCAGAACCTTCTGTTACTTACAAATGGAAAGTAAATGATTTTGGCGGAAACTTAACTGAAACTGATTCATATGAAGTAGCGGTCAGACCTGGAATCAGCATTGGCTATTCTCAGGATTTTGAATCACAGCCAGCCGGCTGGACTTCATATGGACCGGAAAACAGCTGGGAGTGGGGTGTCCCAACAACAGGTCCTGGCAGTGCTGCTTCGGGAGAGAAAGTATATGCTACAAATCTGGACGGCACCTATGCCAATAGAGCAAACATGAATCTGCAGATGCCTCCTATTGACCTGCCGGAAGGCAATGCCTACCTTCAGTTCAAGCAATGGCACGAGCTTGAAAACCGTTATGATTACGGCCATGTATTTGTTTCAACTGATATGGAAAACTGGGAACAGGTTCTTCGCGTTAACGGCAATACAACAGACTGGGTTAATGCGGAAGTAGATTTAAGTGCTTATGCAGGACAGAGAATTTATGTAGCATTCAATGTGACTACCGATGGATCTGTTCAGAAGCAAGGCTGGTATATCGATGATGTCCAATTATCTGATACTCCAGTTGAACCAGCAGGTAAAGCTCAGCTTGGCATCAGCAAAGATAAACCATCTGCAGAACTAAAGAAAGAAAAGGTAAATCCGGATAGCATTGTACCTAAAAAGGGGGCTCCTGTAAAAGATGATGATAAACAGCAGCAGCCTGCGCCTGTGCTGCTTCCGCTTACTGCCGAAGTAAGTGTACTGGAATCAGGCAGGTCCGTATTTACTAATCCACAAAATGGTTCGTTTGAAATGACACATGCTTCAGGCGAGTTTACGGTAATGGCAGAAGCTTACGGTTACCATTCTCAAACACAAAGCGTAAATATCCCGCAGGATGGAGAAGCAACTGCAAATTTCGTCCTTGAGGAAATACCAAAAGGGACAGTCACAGGTGTTGTGACAAATGAAGCTACTGGAGAGCCTGTTGCAAATACTACGCTTCTTTTAATAGAAGATGCAGCAGTACAACCAGTAACAACAAATGAAAACGGTGAATATACAATCACAGCCTATGAAGGCACATACACTTTAAAAGCTATGGCACCTTCCTACTACAGCAAGGAGCAGAGCATCACGATCGAAGGCGGCTCTTCTTTAGAGCAAAATATTGAGCTAAAGCCATTTATCGGATACCCGGGTGAAATCGGATATGATGATGGTACAGCAGAAAATGCACGTGCATTCTACGATGCCGGCAATGGCTGGGCAGTTAAGATGTCCCTTGCATCCGGCCATGACAGCGCAATGGTTACTGGCGGTTTATTCCGCTTCTGGGATACCAGCTGGCCGACTCCGGGCGGAACAGACTTCAAAGTGGAAGTATACGATGCAAGCGGACCAGATGGAGCACCTGGCAAAAAGCTGGCAGGTCCATTTGAAGCAACAGCCTTAAGAAACGGTGAATGGACACATGTAGATCTTAGTGACGAAGGAATTGTTACAAATGGTGACTTCTATCTGGTATACATCCAATCAGCACCGAATCCTAATGCTCCTGGTCTTGGTACAGATGAGGATGGAGAAAATGCAGGACGCAGCTGGCAGCTTGTAGGGGGAGCATGGTCTCCTTCTCCTGAGGATGAAGGAAACTATATGATCCGTGCCACAGTGAACTATGAAGTAACTGCACCAGTCATCACTTCTCCAGCTGAGGGAACCTTCACAAACCAAGGGAAGATAACAGTTGAAGGTACTTCAGCCCCTACAACTACTGTAAAAATATTTAATAATGGTGAGGAAGCCGCATCTGCAGAAACAGGTGAAGAAGGTACATTCTCAAGTGAAGTTTCACTTTCTGAAGGGGAAAATACTCTTACTGCGAAGGCATCTACTGAGTCAGGATCTACTGATGCCTCTGAACCTGTAAAAGTAATATATGACAAAACAAAGCCGGAATTGGAAATAACAAGTCCTGCAGATAAATCCAAAACAAACAAAGAAACAGTCACTGTTAAGGGAACCGTTTCAGACGATAACCTTGATTGGGTTAAAGTAAACGGCCAGGCGGCAAAGATTACAGATGGTGAATACTCTCTTCGCATCCTGCTGGATGAAGGTGAAAACACCATTACGGTAACAGCACAGGATAAAGCAAAGAACATCGAAGAAAAAACAATCACGGTCAATGCAAAATACACCGCTCCAGCCATAGAACATCTTCTTCCTGCAGAAGACAAGGAACTTAAAAAAGGCGAATCGGTAAAAATCGAATTTGATAGCGAGCCAGGGTTAAAAGCGACGTTTGCCATCAGAATGCCTTTAACAAATGCTGGTGGACAGCTAAATAACGCTACTGAGCTTCCAATGATGGAAACTTCCCCAGGCCATTATGTCGGCTACTATACTGCCACTTCAAATGTGAAGGCACCAGGTGCCGAAATAGAAGTGAAAGCAGCGGATGACTACGGCAATGAAACTCGCAAGACAGCTGAAGGCAAACTGTGGATTAATGAGAAAAAGAAGAATAATAGCACTAAAAAGAAGTAATAATCAGATGAAAAGGCAGGCCCATTTTTATTAGGGCCCGCCTTTTTGCACTTATTGATTTAATAATTTTCTTTTTTTAGTTATTAAGCCATTAAACTCTTTATCCAATTCCGCATATTTGCCGTCACCCGGAACAAGCAGACTGAGTTCTCCCAGTATCGCACTGATGCGGTTATCAATAACCATAATTTGCTCTTTCGTGGAGCCATGATCTTTTTCCTGCTTGGAAGTCCTGGATTTCATCTGATATTCCTTCAGGTCCATTTCGAATCTGGTAATTTTATTTTCTTCAAATACAAGTACTCTTGAGCTTAACTTCTCCAAAAAGTATAAATCATGAGAAATAATGATGAGCGTCCCTGAAAATTCCTTCAGCGTTTTTTCAAATTGTTCCCTGCTCGGCAAATCCAAATGATTCGTCGGTTCATCAAGTATTAGCACGTCATATTCCTTTAAAAGCATGTCTGTAAGCTTGACCCTAATTCGCTCCCCCATGCTAAGCTGTTCAATCGGCTGATTTAGCTTCGCCTCCTTCATCCCCAAATTCGCTAACAGGGTCCTTGCCTTGAAAATCAGCTCCCGATCGTTGAGATCAAGTGCTTCAACGGCATTTTTTGTTAAGGGCAAATCATTAACATCCTGGTTTAAATAGGCAATCTTTAAAGTGCTGCTGACCCAAAGTTCTCCATCAGAAGGTGGTGCTTCGTCCAAAAGCATACGGATAAAAGTGGTCTTGCCTGCCCCGTTAGCTCCTAGGATTCCTATTTTTTCACCATGCTTTATATAAAATTGGCTATTCTTAAAAAGAATCCGATCGCCAAAGCTTTTTGAGAGGTTTTTAGCTTCGATGATTCTCTTCCCTCTTTTGCCTGACGAATCAAATTGAAAATGTACTTTCGCCTCTTCTTCCGGCTTCTCAACTTTATTTTTATCCAGCTCCTGCTGAAGCCTTCTCATTTTTGACTTAATCTGCTGATCCATCTTTTTGGCTTTCACTCTGTGATATTCTTTGAAGCCCATCTGCCTATTCTCAGAAGGACTTCCGCCTTTAGTTGATTCCCTGTGAGCTTTTTCAGACCATTTTTTTAAATTCGACATCTGGTTTTCGATTCGTTCGATCTCTTTTTGCTGAACATTAAATTGATGAAGCTGATCATCAAATTTTTTCTGTTTTTGCTCCCGGTAAGCTGTGTAATTCCCCTGATAAATGGTGAGGATGCCTTCCTGCAGTTCAAAAATTTTCCGGACAGCCTGATCAAGGAAATGACGGTCATGGGAAATGATCAGGACCGGGCCGCTGAATTTGCTGATTTCGCTAATTAGCCATTCGATGCCCTGTAAGTCCAAATGATTAGTAGGTTCATCCAAAATCAGCATATCCGGATTTGATGACCAGACCTTAGCTAAAGAAAGCTTCAGTCTTTCGCCGCCGCTCAAAGAATCAAGTCTATCCGGCTTCCATTCATGGAGTTTTGAAAGGCCTAGTTTGCTTGCCCGCTGAAGAATCTCTTCATCGGGAGATTGGTTAAAATTATGAAATTCACTGACAGAATAATCTGCTGATTGATGCAGATAGCCAATTCTGCATGGCTCCTTCATCCGCTCGATAGTGCCTTTATCAGCTAGAATACTGCCGAACAAAATATTGGCCAATGTAGTTTTACCTGTGCCATTTAGGCCAACAAGGCCGATGCGGTCCTGCTGATAAATATCGAAGTCCAAATTAGAAAACACCGCTTTATCACCGAATGACTTTTGAAGATCCCTGGCCATGAGAATCGGCAGGCTATTATTGTTCTGATTGTTGATTATACGTCTTTTATTTGCACACATAAAAAAAACCTCCCCATGCCCGGAGAGGATTGTGCACCCATCATTAGAAATGGTGCAAATACATAAAAAACGCGCGCCTAAATAAAATTTGATCCGCTTATAGACAAATTTTATAAATGTCAGTTCCGATAATGGATGATTGAAAAAGGGCACACTAATCCTATGTTCTCCGGGTTAAACTTTTTAAATATAAAAAGATACCAGAAAAAATAAGATTATAACTTCATGCCCCTAAATCATCCTTTCCAACTATTTGATTGTAGTATATAAGCTTCTGGCTTTTATTGTCAATAGGCTAATGTTCGGCAGCTTGAATGCAGGCATCTGCCTGCTTTTCATTAATCAATTCGGATATGCTTGTTGGTAAGCTCCTTAAGCATATTTAATATCGTAGCTCTTTCCTCCAAATTAAAACCGCTTACCCATTCTGAAACAAGCTTGTACTCGCCTTTATGCATTTCCCGCTGAAGTCCGCCCTCCAATATGGAGTAAATTTCCCTCATCGTATTCTCCCGATCCTGTGTTTTAAGTTCATCCATTTTGCAAACCTCCCAATTTCGTTTATGCTGCTTCTTTTCCCCATTTGGCTTATTAGGAAACACGAGTTTGCAGGCGGATTTTTAGGCGCGAATATATGCGCGGTGTATCCTTTTGCACGGAGACAGAATCTTTACGCGCGGATATTCTTCTGTTCTGCGCGGAATGGACACTCACATCAAATGTATGTATGCAAACAAAAGAAAAGCAGGCTGCCCTGCTTTTCTTTTAATCTATTACCACCTAAAGCAAGAAGCACCTACGATGATCAACAGGATGAATAGAACAACGATTAGCGCAAAACCACCGCATCCGCCTCCACCGTATCCACAGCCGCCATATCCGTAGCCGTACATTATAGAATCCCCTCCCTTACTAATAAACTCTGTCTGCATGTTTTATTAGCAGCATCCACCGAAGCCCCAAGAAGCACCGATAATAATCAGTAAAATAAACAATACAACTAAAAGGGCGAAACCGCCGCCGTGTCCGAAACCGTCTGACATAGTTAAATACCTCCTTTGTTTGATTCAATATATCCTATTCAATTCACCCAATTTGTGCGATAGACGAATACACAGTTTTCATCGCAAAAAAGAAGCCTTCCTTGTGAAGGCTTCTGATTTTTGTTGATATAACAGGATTCCAGGCTATATTCCTAGAGAAAAATAGGCAAATTCATTATTTTTTATGAGCGTGAGCGGATTGGATTCCTTTAGAGGATTGGACGGGTTCTTTTTCTTTAATTTCCTCGGTAAGCTGTTCCAGAGTTTGCCGGACGTTTCCTTTGCCTGAAAAATTTTGGAGAAGCTCCTTCACGTCTATGCCGGAGGAAGCTTTCAGGCTTTCCTGCATCGTGGACATCAGGTTGGTGGCATACCCGGTTACTTTATTGGCCCCCCCATTATTGCTGTCACTTCCTGTATCAACCACTGTAATCTTATCAATATTCGATAATGGGCTTGCAAGCTGTTTCGCATATTCTGGAAGCATATTAATGACCATATCCATCATGGCCGCCTGGCCATACTGTTCAAACGCCTCGGCAATTTTCCTCTTTGCCTCCGCTTCCGCCAGACCTTTAAGGCGGATGATTTCGGCTTCAGATTCACCTTGAGCGCGCTGTGAATCAGCCTTCGCCATCCCATCTGCCCTTACTCTTTCTGCTTCTGCACGTGCCTGTGATTCAATCCGATATTGGTTAGCATCCGCTTCAGCAATTTGCTTTTTCTTTTCAGCCTCTGCTGCCTGCTCAACAGCGTACCTGTCTGCATCAGCTTTCTTTTTCACTTCAGAATCATATTGTCGTTCTCTTCTTAAGATTTCTTTTTCTTCAAGCTCAATTTGCTTTTGGCGTTCAATGATCCTGATCTGCATTTCATGCTCCGTAACTTCTTGCTTTGCTCTGGCTGTCTCGAGGTCATATGCCTGGTCCGCCCGGGCTTTGGCAATATCCTGTTCCCTTCTGTAGTCAGCCATTTTCATTTGATTTTCTTTCTCAGCTTCTGCTATTTCTGTCGCTCTTTCAAGTTCTGCCTTTTGGGCATCCTTAGCTGCTTCCGCCCGTTTAATCCTGGTTTCCTTTTCAGCTTCAGCTGTGGCAATATCCGCATCCCGCTTAACCTGGGCAATTCTTGGCCTTCCCAGTGAATCCAGATAGCCATTTTTGTCCCGGACATCTTTGATTGTGAAAGAAACGATGATCAAGCCCATTTTAGCCAAATCCTGTGAAGCAACCCTTTGAACCTCCTGGGAAAATTTATCCCTATTTTTGTATATTTCTTCGACCGTCATAGAACCCAGAATTGACCGTAAATGCCCCTCAAGTACTTCTTTCGCTTCATTTTCACGATCTTCCTTTGATTTACCCAGGAATTGTTCTGCAGCAGTAGCAATTTCTCCAATACTCCCGCCGATTTTTATGATTGCAGTACCGTCTGCCATGACAGGAACTCCCTGTTCTGTATACACTTCCGGAGTGGTAACCTCCAGTTTGCTTGAAAGGAGACTCAATGGCTCTGCCTGCTGAAAGACCGGCAGTACAAATGTTCCTCCGCCTCTGATTATTTTTATCTTATTTCCTGATTCGTCCACATGGACATTTTTGCTTCCCAAATAACTTCCTGTTACGATTAAGGCTTCATCCGGCCCAGCAGTCCGATATTTTGTAACGAACACTCCAAGAAGCGCAATCAGCAAAAATACTGCAATTCCAATTACAACCCAAATCATTAGCATTTTATGTCCCCCATTCTATAATTCTTTATAATCGATCACTTTAATAACTCCATTTTCGACTTCAACGATCAGCACATTGCTGCCTTCTGCTATGAACGTATTTTCATAGCTTAGAGCTGGCTTTGAAATCCTCCCGCTTATATTTTCAATCAAAACCTCACCGAAACCATTCTCCGGAATAGGAATTAATACAGTACCTACTCTTCCCCTTAAGGAGTCATCTGTGTAAACGAGAGATTCTTCAGCAGATGATAATGGTATAAGAACAAAGATATTCAGCAGTATATCCAGCAGTGCTGCAATTCCAGCTCCTATCAAGAGAATAACCACGCTATTAAGAGAGGTTGTCATTTCAAAGATATAGCCTGCAGCGGAAAGAAAAGTGATAAATGCAAGAATCAGTACAGGATTTAGAAAGCTGCCCTCCCCAATTCCGTCAGCAATATCTCCAAAAAACACATACAAAATAATTAAGATGCCCGAAAAAATAAGTGTGCAAAGATAAATTGTCTGAATAGGAAAACCAAATAGTTCCATAACATGCACCCTATCCATTTTTTATTGTCCAGCTGTTGTATCCCATGCCTCCTTTCCTTTTTCTCTTAACGGATTAATTTATATACGGACAAAAACCTATAATTGTTTCATTTTTCACAGATTTTTTCCAAATTAATACTTCTATCTGTTCTGCTTGTCTAACTTTCAGCCCATTTTTGTCATTTTCATCACTATTTCTGCATACCTTATTTTGGGATTAAAAATTTTCAATAGGGATTAAATGCCGAGAATTGGTGGAATAGACGAATATATCTAGTTAGCGGAGGGATAGGAAATATGACAAGATCTGAATTGCACATGGAGAAGCCAAAGAGCAAATTTATGCTGATGTCAATTGTCCTATTGGGCTGTTTTGCTGCTGTCTTTACAGCATTATATTTTTATTCACAAAGCCTCATTACTATAGAAGCCCCTAAAAAAGAACTTGGTCAGAAAATTATTATCCAGCTTCCTTCCGGAAAGAGTGTATTTACATACGAGAACCTGGTTGTTAAAGAAGAAGGGAAGCTTTTTTATAAGGGAGAAAGAAATACTCTGGATTTGACTGGCGGTACTATTGTTTATGAAGAATGGGAATAAACAGAGATTATATAACTCTGCTCCTCATCTTTGGGGCAGAGTTATATTTTATTTTGAAGAAATCCTATACAGTTGACAAAATGTTTTCAAATCCTTTAATATGAGCAAAAAATGGCGAGGAGAAATGACTTTGAAGGTAATAAAAAATGTTTTTTTTACAGCTTTAGCTACAGTTATTTCATTTTTCGGCATAAAAAAAATGACAAGCAACACTCACAAAATGAAAAGAATCGGACATCGGGGAGCTGCCGGATACTGTCCTGAAAATACATTCCCATCCTATGACCGTGCGATCGAAATGGGAGCAGATTATCTGGAAATTGATGTCCAATTAAGCAAGGATGGAAAGATTGTCGTGATTCACGATTCACTTGTCGACCGCACAACTGACCATAGAGGCAAGGTGTCCGATTTTACCTTTGATGAGCTTAGAAAGATGGATGCCGGCAGCTGGTTTTCTCAAAAATTCCGCGGTGCCTGCATTCCTTCTTTTGAAGAGGTTTTAGACAAATATGCAGATCGTGTCGGGCTTTTAATTGAATTAAAAAAACCGTCTCTATACCCTGGCATTGAAAAAATGATCGCAGCGGAACTAAAGAAAAGAAATTTTCACACAAAAGGGGACGACCATATTATTGTGCAGTCATTCGAAACCGAATCAATGAAAAGATTCCATGAACTGCTGCCGGAAATCCCTGTCGCCATTTTAATTAACTATCCGCCTGACAATATTGAGATTAAAAACATTGCCGAATATGCCAGTTACCTGAACCCTAAATGGACTGTGGTTAACAAACGCGTAATCGATCTGATTCATTCAAATGGCATGAAAGCAATAGCCTGGACTGTGCGTTCCAGGAAAGAAGCAGAAAAATTGAAGCATTATCCATTGGATGGGATTGTTGCCGATTATTTAGATCTTATTAAATAACAAAAAGGATGCAGACCAATAATGGTCTGCACCTTTGTTTTATAACACCGCCTGTTTTCTTCCAGATTCCAGCAGCAGCTTCAGGGTTTCCAAATCACTTTCAGCCGGAAGAGCAAATGGCTTTTGATAAGCTTCAGGCCCCTTCCCGGTAATAAAAATCCAGTCATTTTCCCTGGCTTCCCGCCATGCTTTCTGGATAGCCAAAGTACGGTCGGGAATCACTTCACCCTTTCCACATCCAAATTCTTTATTCAGCCAATGCAATTGGCTTATCATCTCACCCTCAGATTCTTCGTTTAAATCATCAGCCGTCAAATAAAATTTATGGCAGTATTTTGCTGATGCCTTAATCATGTCCATACGTTTAGATTGATCTCTTCCGCCTCGAAATCCATAGATTTGAAAGATTCTTTCAGCTCCCTGTTCTCTCGCTGCTTCCAGACAATATTCAAACGCATCCACTGTATGGGCATAATCCACAACGAATTTAGCTCCTGCAGGATGGAGAATAGTCTCAAAACGGCCCGGTATGCCAGGGAATGCAGCCAGGGCCTTAATTATATCTGCAGGGTCTATCCCCAGATCAACGGCTGTCATAAAAGCCATTGCTGCATTATAGACATTATGGTGTCCCGGAAGAGGAAATTCAATTTCAAATGACTGACCTTTCATCTCTAAAATAAATACTGTTCTCCCATTAATAGCAACGTCTTTTATAGAACAGCACTTTTCATCACCAAGCATAATCAAAGGAAGATTTTCTTTTTGCAGATCCTCTGCCATTTTTTCTCCCCATGAATTATAGAGATTTACGACTCCTTTACCGCCGTCTTTTAATAAGGTGAAGATTTTCTTTTTATCATAAAAATACTGATCCATATTTTCATGATAATCAAGATGGTCATGAGCCAAATTAGTAAATAGCCCGTAGTCTAATTCCAGACCTTCTGTTCTGGATTGTTCCAGCGCATGAGAAGAAATCTCCATAACGACAAACTCATCAAGGCTTTTACTCAGCATTTTTTGGATCTGTAAAGCATCTGGTGTAGTGTTGCTTGTCTTATATTCCTTGTTATTAATAATGTTGGATACAGTTCCCAGGAGGGAGCATGTCCTGCCTGCAGTCTCCAAAATATGCTTTAATATATAGGCAGTGGTCGTTTTCCCATTAGTTCCTGTTATGCCAATTATTTTATGATTCCTT
This sequence comes from Cytobacillus sp. NJ13, assembly GCA_030348385.1. NCBI lineage: Bacteria > Bacillati > Bacillota > Bacilli > Caryophanales > Bacillaceae > Cytobacillus > Cytobacillus sp. NJ13. Next base: position 2,034,491 of record JAUCFP010000006.1, read on the forward strand.
GATGGACGATTATAAAAACAGCTTGCCAGTTTCCCCAAACTGGTTCTGCTATCCGTTACTTTTATATAGGGCACATTCAATTCATGGGATTCTTCACCCACCACGGCAGCCGCCCCATTTTCAACAGCTTGTCCTATAAAATGATGTCCATCTGCCTGAAAGCCTTTAATCGCAACAAAAAGGCTTCCTTTCCCCACTTTGCGTGAATCCATTTCAACCCCTGTAATTTCAGGATCGTTTGTAAATACATCCATCTCCCCGCTATCCTTTAGGCAATTAATAACCTGGGATAATTTCATATTTCTGTCTCCTTTAATGTTTAAACATCAAGTAATTTGGTGTATATGTCTATATCCATTATCTTTTGTTTTCCCACATTTTCAGGAAATATGCCCTCTAAAGGACACAAATAACGGGGGATCGGGAAAATCGTCTTAATATACTAGAATTGAGGATAAATTTGGGTGAATGGCTTCTGAAAAATAAGCGATTCACCCTATTGAAATGCCAGCTTACTTGCGTATTAGGCTATAGACAATGGCCGCTTTGCAAACTGGGATAAATACTTCACATTCAACCGGCTGTGCTGTGAAATAAGATAAGCATCCCTTGTAGCACCTGGTTTTCTTAACGTATTAAGGGCTCTTATCATCCCTGCTTCGCTTTCCATGCCAATCCCATGCCCAAAGAACATACCCCCGCCCAAATAAACGGAATTCTCACCTGTCCAAACTGGATGATCATAATCTGGATTATAAAAATACACCACATCACCAGGTATGAAATTCCTGCCTCGTTTTGTAACAATCGATAGATCATAATCATAATTCCAGTCCCATACAAGAAGCCCCTGAAATAGTGTATTGAAGCGGCTGACAGAGATGGAGTCCAAGACAGCTTTATAAAAAATCAGCACAATGGCTGTTGTACATTCAAAAGCATATTCCCAGCTGTTCGTAAACACATCCATAATCGCATCTGACGGTAAAACGGATGGATCGAGCAGGTACCCATATTTTGTCCCTCTCCATATGCGAGGATTAAAACGTGATGTGTTAAAGGGTGCAAATTCAACTCGGCTCGCATAAAGCTGCCTGGCTGCTTTGATGATATTCTCCCTTAGAAGGATATCAAACAGCAGTTCATGCATTGTATCATATTGATGCTTCTCCGGACTGCTCTCCAGGGCCTGATAAATTTCACGCTGAACACCAAAAAAGCTGGAAGCCCCCGGCTTATTTTGATTATTCGAAAGGATAATCATTGTCTTCCCCCCTTCAAATGAACTTATAGTAGCTTATGGTTTGTTTTGCAGGAGGGTTCCTTCATTATTTTTCTTCTCTTTTTTACTCTCTAAAAAATGTAAGCGCTATTTATTATTGGAAAATATCTTTTTTTCTGAAATAGTCTTGCTTTTTCTTCCATTTTACTTGTACAATATTCCACATATTCTTAAGTTTCAGACTTTGCTAATAATTCATTCACAACAGGAGGCTTGTTACATGGTGACTTTTTTAGGATCGATTGTTTTGCTGGTGGCAGGATACGTCACTTATTCGAAAATAGTAGAGAAAATCTTTGGAATAAATGACACCATTCCTACACCGGCTTACACAGAAAATGACGGAATGGACTATGTTCCAATGAGCTGGTGGAAAGGCAGCCTGATCCAATTATTGAATATTGCAGGACTGGGTCCGATTTTCGGAGCTATCATGGGGGCTTTATATGGACCAGTTGCTTTTATCTGGATAGTGGCCGGTTCCATTTTTGCCGGTGCCGTTCATGATTATTTTTCAGGGATGCTCTCTCTAAGGCATAAAGGCGAGCAATTTCCCTCCATTGTTGGCAGATATTTAGGAAAACCGGCCAAAACGGCCATTAATATTTTTTCTATTCTCTTAATGGTACTGGTTGCCGCTGCATTTACCGCTGGCCCGGCACAGCTGATTTCCAGCATTACACCATTAAGTTTTATGGCTTCATTGTTCATTATTTTTACTTACTTCATCCTGGCAGCTGTGTTGCCTGTAAACCGGATTATCGGAAAAATTTATCCTTTTCTTGGAGCTATTTTAATTTTTATGGCTGTATCCATTGCAGTCGCATTGCTTTTCAGCGAAAAATCCATACCGAATGTAACGCTTTCTAACTTTCATCCCGGAGACCTTCCTATCTGGCCTTTACTGATGGTCACCATTTCCTGCGGTGCCATTTCTGGTTTTCATTCAACACAAAGTCCGATTGTCTCACGCACATTAAAAAAGGAAAGCGATGGGAGAAAGGTTTTCTATGGAGCAATGATTGGAGAAGGGATAATCGCTTTAATCTGGGCTGCAGCGGGCATGACCTTTTTCGGCGGAACAGGAGGTCTTCAGGAAGCATTAGCAGCTGGAGGCCCAGCTGGAGTCGTTAATGAAATTTCGAGCAGCCTCCTTGGTACATTCGGAGGGATACTTGCTATTTTAGGAGTTATTATTCTCCCGATTACAACCGGTGATACAGCTCTTCGCTCTTCAAGAATGATGCTGGCTGAATCACTGTCATCTTTTATGAAAATGAATGGCAGATGGAAGGTTGTCATCACCACTTTGCCAGTGGCTCTTCCAACTTTATACCTTGCTACAATCGACTACTCTTTCTTATGGAGATATGTTGGGTGGACAAATCAGGTTACGGCTGCAGTCATGCTTTGGACCGCCACGATGTATCTCTTGAAAAATAAGAAATTTCACTGGATTTGCGGAGTGCCTGCATTGTTTATGACAGGAGTAGTATCTGCGTATATTTTTTATGCACCTGAAGGCTTTCGCATGGATTATCAATTATCCATGATCATCGGTTCAGTCATTACGCTTGCTATTGCAGTGTGGTATGTTTACCAGATAATAAAACATAGACAACTAGACAAAAATAGTACCAGCTTAACAGCGGCTTAACTGTAAAAATGCACCTCGCTCACAAAGTGAAGGTGCATTTTTTTATTGGCTGATACCCTTCCTGGCCACTGTCCCCTATTTTTAGATTTAGTTGTAGTCTGTCTTTCTATTCGGTTAGCACTGCGCTCTGGATATCTGTCCGGTTACGTTTTACTCTTCATGAAGCGGGTAATGAACACTATCAGTTAAAGGAGGTTTTTTTACGATGTCAGATAAATACAAATCAGACAAAAATAATTCTATAGAACAAGAAAAAAAGAAAGAAAACAACAAAGATATCGAGCCCCAAAGAGAGCCGGAAAAACCTCAGGAAGAGAAGCGGAATTAAGGAGGATGACTAAAATGGCTGACAAAAACATTCAAAATGGAAAGATGGATAACCCCGAGCAATATAAAACCGAAAAAGAAAGTTTATTTGACAAGTATGAAAGTGAGAAGAATGTAGATCCTATTCCAGTGGAAGACTTAAAACAAGAAAAAGAAGAAGAAAAAAACGGCTCAAAAATAAAGAGCAGTTCTTCTACAGAGGAAAAGTACAAAGCTGACTTTGAAACGATAAAAAAGAAAAAGCTGTTTGGCGATAAATATGACGATGGAACAAGGACATAAGAAAGGCAGGATACTATGAGTCAAAATAACCTAAAGGAAAAAATCATCAATGTACTGGAAAACAGCAAAATAGGCACCCTTTCTACCATAAAAAACAACAAACCCTATTCCCGCTATATGACATTCTTTAACAATAATCTTACTTTGTTTACACCCACCAGCATTCAGACAGATAAAGCAGATGAAATTAAAGCCAACCCAAACGTTCATGTTTTAATAGGATATGAAGGTGAAGGGTTTGGTGATTCCTATGTGGAAATTGAAGGAACAGCTTCTATTAATGAATCGAATGAGTTAAAAGAAAAATTATGGAATGAGAATATGAAACCATGGTTTGATGGTCCGGATGATCCCAATTTTATTGTTCTTGAAATTAAGCCGGATAAAATAACGCTGATGAACACAAAGGAAAATTCACCAAAAACACTTGATTTATAAACCAAGACGCCTGGCAGCGAATAAAGTGTCAGGCGTCTTTTATTCTATGCTCTCCTAATCTTAGCCAGCAGCGTATTTTCTTGAAGGATTTATTTAATTATCTTTTTAAAATCCTTATAGTGACTCAAATAGTAATCTGCTCCTGGTGTATTATTCTGAAAGAGGCAGGTCCTTATGCCAAGTTCCTTTGCCGGCAAAATGTCTATTTCCCTGTCTCCTATTGCTAAATCAACCTTATGCTTCCCATGCAGAAATTCATAAGAAGCAGTGTGAGGCTTGCGGGGATAGCCGTCATCTCCTGCTACCATATCAGTAAAGTATCCATCCAATTTATGGAAGTTTAATATAGATAGAACATCATCTCTTTCCTTGTGAGTCATGATAACATTCTTATCGGCCTGCTTTAATACATGCTCAACCTCAGGAAAAGGCGTTAAATCTTTAGGCCGCAGCTGTCTCGCCATCATCCTGATTGCTTTAATTTGTTCGTCATTCAAGCCGAAATGTTCAAATGCATCGCTGAAAGACACCTTTAGCTGCCAAAAGATCTCTTCGTCTGAAATCTTTTCATCTCCCATTACTTCCCTGACAATCGCTGTATAGGCTGGGTATGTATTAAACAAAGTGCCGTCAAAATCCCAAAGTATATTCAACAGGCAATACTCCCTTCTAATTCCTTTTTATCCCCTTATTTTAAGTAATCATACCTGCAGCCAATCTATTAAACTGCTTTTCCATTGTAATTAAATTACTTTGACAAACCTATAGCACAATGCTAATTTAATAGCTATAAGACTAAAAAATCTTGCCCTGATAAAAATAGGGTGAATTTTTAAAGGATGAATACGAATGAACAAAGAAATTATTAAGCTAATCAGAAAAAGCTATAACATGACACAGCGTGATTTCGCAAGAGTTGTCAGCTGCAGCTTCTCTCTAATAGCTCTGGTTGAGGTAGGCAAGAGAAGAGTAACAGCTGATCTTGAAAACAAGATTAAAATTGCTTTTGACCTAGATGACCAGCAGATGCAATCACTCACTTCCCTTGTTTCAGAAATCAGCAAAGGTGTTCCCCCCTTCATGTAAAGACAAATGCGGCTGTTTAAAGACCTTCCCTTCAGATGATACCGATCACAAATTAGCAGCCGGCAGTTAAAATAGGCATTTGCCGTGTCTCTCCGCCCACTTATGCATACCTTATAAGGAGTTATAGGATTTTTGCATAAAAGGAGAGTGCCCAATGTATCCATATGGCTATTATCAAGGTTATCTTCCTCAGCCAGCAGCCCACTTCACCCCTGAATATGATTATCAGCAGTACGAACAATATGATAATGACAGACAGCCTCAGCAGCTCGAAAGAAGGGTTACTGCTTTGGAAAGGCAAAATCAGGAGCAATCCAGAGAGATTACCCGGCTTAACAGGCAGCTGGTAAATTTGACTGACCAGGTTAAAATGCTGAACCAGACCGTTGACCGCCATACACGAAGGCTTAATCGGCTGAACCAAAGGCTAAGAGCAGTTGAGAATAGACTTAACATCCCTTTTACTCCATTTGACGGGGAATTCTAAGGGAGAACACCGTGCTTGGTGCTGCGAGCCTTAGGAATAACAAATTTGCCCCAATCTCATAGTGATTGGGGCTTTAACTTATATTTTGATTTATACGCAAACTTAGTAATTTCTGTCTGGACAGTGTTTGGCCTTTTTCTTTTCAGCTAAACCTGGCTAGGCGCTCGTAGACCTCTTTTAAGTTGGAGCATCCTAATTTATGAACTTCCTCGATCAAGCGGCACCATAAGAGAGCTGTCAGTTTTGCATCCCCCAGGGCGTGATGGCGGTTATAAACGGGGATGCTATAAAATTCACAAAGGTCTTCTAATCTCCAGAATGATTTATTAGGATCAGCTATCCTGTAAAGGAAGGAGGTATCTAATATTCTATACTTGAATGGCGTGCGGAAAAGCTTCCAGCAGCTGTGCTGCATAAAGCTTTTCTCGTGGTTCGCATGATGGGCCACAAGCGGCATATCCTTCACAAATTCAAGGAAGCTAATTAATACCTCCGAGAGGGGAGGAGCTTTTTCTAAATCAGCTTCAGATAAACCTGTCAGCTCCTTAATTTCGCCTGAAAGAGGCTTTTCAAACCGGACAAGTGAATAAAAACTGTCTTCACTGACTTTCCCTTTAATAATTTTAACCGCACCAATCGATATAATTTGATCCCCTTTATCAGGATAAAATCCAGTTGTTTCAATATCAAAGACAGCCACATTCAAATTTCTGAATGGAATAGCCATTGAATCGGTAGTCTCCAGTTCCCTCTGCATTTGCCTTATAAAAGCCATATGCTGCGGATTTTGACCATTCATCCCACCGAACATATTAGTTTGAAGTTTTCCTTGAATACCTCTGACAAATTGGACAAAAGGATGGAATCCCATTAACCTGCACCCTTTTCAATGGTCCTAATCACAAACTGATGAAGCTTTTTGCCATCCTTTAAAATATTCTTCAATTCATTTCTTTCAGATTTTGATAAGGATTTCAGCTGAATGTAGTGAGTATCATCATAGGTATCTGTATGCCTGTATGACTGAAGTCTCCATTTTAACAAAACAGCAAAATTACTTTTATATTTACCCATTTCCTCCTCATAGCCATTCATTTCTTTGAGCTTACTCATTCGGGCAATAGTGGATGTCTCCAATACCCCTTCTTTGACAGCAAGAATTCTAACCGCATTTACATAAGGTATAAATGCGGCATATTTTAGATCCAGTTCTCCTTGATGACTCCCCTTTTCCTCTGTCAGAATCTGGCCAAATGGACCAATTGATTTTTTTATATGCATGCTGGTCTCCATCATCCTAGCCAGCAAATGGGGGCTTTTTTGAATGTTCATGTGGATTAAGGACTTCAATTCGGCTATATAATCATCCTGGCCTGCAAGCACTCTGCTGTCATAAAAAATGTGGAGATTTCTTATCGTCTGCAGACTCTCCTCCTGCATCCATGTTTGGATCTGCCTTTTCCATTTAGAAAGCGACTTGCACCACAGCGGATTTGAACACATTACATTCCCTTCGCAATATGGATATCCCACTGCATGCAGACCTTTTGAAATTTCCTCCCCCAGCTGCAAAAAATACGCTTCTGCTTCAGCCGCTCCCGGTTCAAACACCAATCCATGGTCCTGGTCACTCAGAAAGCCCTGTTCCTTTCTCCCGCCGCTTCCCATTGTAAACCAGGCAAACTTCCATGAAGGTGACCTTACTATTTTCAATCGCTCCAAAGCTATGCTAATAACAGCTTTCATGGTAAGGTCGTGAAATTCATTCAAATCAGTGGCATCATAACGATATTTTATTATCTGTTCCTCTTTCCACTTTTTCAGGGATTGATAAGAATTAAATGATAATTCCATCCAGGCACTTCCTTTAAGGAAAGCTCGAATCTTTCCTACGAGCTTAAACTTTTGTTTTCATCAGCCATGAAGACTTCCGGATATCCGTAGCTTCCATGTTCACTTAAATCTAATCCCATAATTTCTTCTTCTTCTGTTACCCGTAGTCCTCCCAATACTTTCTTGGCTGCTGCCAAAATAATGAAGGATACAGCAAAGGCATAAAGACCGGAGACAGCTACACCGATGAACTGGACACCCAGCTGTTCAAAACCTCCCCCATAAAACAATCCAGGCTTTCCGACTGCTGCCAATTCAGGTGTTGCAAAGAAACCGGTGGATAATGTTCCCCAAACCCCAGCTGCACCGTGAACAGATAGTGCAAAGATGGGATCATCGATTTTTCTCTTTTCAAAGAAACGCACACTGTAGAATACAAGGATTCCTGCTACAAACCCTATGACAACAGCCGCCCATGTATCCACAAATGCACAGGAAGCTGTAATAGCGACCAGGCCTGCCAGAGCACCATTAAGCATTGTCGGCACATCCGATTTCCCAATAACCACCCAGGAAATAATCAGTGCTGATACCGCACCTGCTCCGGCAGCAAGATTGGTGTTAAGAGCTACAAACCCAAAGAACCCATCTTCCACAGTCAATGTACTCCCAGCGTTAAAACCAAACCAGCCAACCCACAGGATCAGCACACCCAAGGCTGTATATACTTGGTTATGGCCATAAATATTGTTAGCCGAACCGTCTTTGTTGAATTTTCCAATCCGGGGCTTAAGCAGTATAGTAGCGGCCAAGGCTGCCATAGCTCCTGTTAAGTGAACAACTGTTGAACCAGCAAAGTCCTGCTTGCCGTGTTCTGCTAGCCAGCCTCCTCCCCAAATCCAATGTGCAACGACAGGATAAACAATTGCGGAAAATAATACGGTGAATATGAGGTAAACGGATAGTTTTGCACGTTCAGCAAATCCGCCTAGTGCAATCGTGATGGCAATACCGGCAAATGCCAGCTGAAATACGAAGAATACCGAAGAAGATAAGCCCATTCCCTCAAGTTCAGCACCTGAGTAAAAGAAATTTGTAAGCCCAACGAGGATATTTGCATTACCGCCAAATATAAAACCAAAGCCCACTGCCCAAAACACTAATGATGATAAACCAAAGGTAAAGATCGTTTTTCCTGCAATATGCCCAGCATTTTTCATCCTGGTAGAACCGGCTTCCAGCATAATAAAACCGCCAAGCATAAAAATGACTAAAATTGCTCCGAGCATAACCCACAGACTGTTCATTAAAAAAGTAGCATCCAATTGTAATTCCTCCCTGTTATTGTTTTTGATGTAAGAATTAATATAAATTTAATGTTATATTTTCTAACATCATTTAATTTAATCCTTATTTTACTCCATTTTCTATAGAAGTCAATCTGTTTTTAGAAAATTTATAATTTTTATGTTACATAATCTAACATGAACTTTATGATGGATTAAAATGATTGGCAATTTTATAGTTGCATCTGTTTTTCATTAATCGGTTAAGTTAACAACGAGCATTAATTTGCTCAAATAATCGTCGGGAGTGATGTATCATGGCAAGAAACAAACTTTTGGTACCCGGTGCAGGAAATGTATTGGATCAAATGAAACAGGAAATCGCCAATGAGTTTGGAGTTCAGCTTGGTGCTGATACGACCGCACGAGCAAACGGTTCTGTCGGCGGGGAGATGACAAAGCGCCTTGTCGCAATGGCGGAACAGCAGCTTAAAAACCAGCAAAATCAGTAGAGGATGTTTTTTCGCTGGACTTAGCCGGCCCTGTCCATGGGCCGGTTATTAAAAAAATGGTTTCACTCAACAGCAGACTTACCGAACGGAGGCATACCCATGACCAACAAAAATGACAACCGCGAAAGAAAAAACAAATATCCTAATAACAAAAAACAGGATGCGGAGTTCTCAAGAGAGGCAAATATCAGAAGCGAAATGACAAAAAAAGATCTGAAAAAATAAACTGGCAAACACAAAAAAGGCACGTCACTTGACTGCCTTTTTTTGTAACCTTAAATTAAACCATATCCTTTACTTTTCCTTTTCTGATTCACACATTTTACTGTTTTGCCTTTTCAAAATTTCATTAATTTCTCCCTTATCACCCTTGGCATTTATGATTTCAAATATCTGATATAATCCTTCAATGTCTTGTTTATCTTGTTCCTTCACGATTAACCCTCCCTTTATGCTTATCTTGCTTTTATTTTGTTTCTGCACGGATTGGAATATTCCTATAGACAGCTCTAAAAACAAAAGCAGTTCACCTCAATGAATGGTGAACTGCACCGACTTTTTTAGATAATAAACAAACTCTTTTTTATTTAGAGAAAGTCCGGCTATAAAGTGTGACATCCTCTATTTTGGAACGATTAGGTTCATAGCCTATTCCAGGACTTTGAGGCACCAATATAAATCCATCTTCCATAGTGACTTCAGGATCGATGATATCTCCCTTCCAGTAGTGGGATGATGGGGCTGTATCGCCAGGAAGCGTAAAATTGGACAGAGAAGTAATGGCAATATTGTGCGCACGGCCTATTCCAGCTTCAAGCATTCCGCCACACCACATTGGAATGTTATAATCTTTGCAAAGGTCATGAATTTTTCTGGACTCTGTCAGTCCGCCAACCCGGCCGATTTTAAGATTTATGATTCTGCAGCTTCCAAGTTCAATCGCTTTTCTGGCATCTTCAAAGGTATGTATACTTTCATCAAGGCAAATTGGCGTTTTCAGATGACTTTGAAGCTTGGCATGGTCGATAATATCTTCATGATCTAAAGGCTGTTCAATCATCATTAGATTAAACTCCTCCATCTTTTGAAGGTGATCAATATCATTAAGTGTATAGGCGCAATTGGCATCAGCCATAAGCTGTATTTCAGGAAAATGGGCACGGATGGATTTCAAAATATGCACATCCCAGCCAGGCTTGATTTTTACCTTGATTCGTCGGTATCCTTCATTTACATAACCTTCAATTTGCTTGAGCATCTTTACTTCTGACTCCTGGATGCCCACACTTACGCCCACTTCTATTTTTTCCTTTACTCCGCCTAAAGCTTTTGCCAGAGATATCCCTTTCTCCCGGGCATACAGGTCCCAGACAGCACCCTCGATCGCTGCTTTGGCATTGAAATTCCCCCTGATTGGCCTGAAAGCCTCTGATACATCATCAGGGTGCCGAATTTCTGATGCAAAAAGGATCGGTATTAAATGATCACTCATTATATGCCAATTTGTTTTAACTGTTTCTTCATTGTATATTGGCTCTATAATGGAAACCGATTCAGCCCAGCCTGACACTCCGCTTTTTGATTTTACTTCTACCAGTATAAAGTCCTTATCCACTTCTGTTCCGACACTTGTAGTAAATGGATTCAGCAGCTCCATTTTGACGTGCCTTAAAACGATGCTTTTAATTTCCATCTTCCCATTCTCCTAGCAGTATCCCTTTTCCTTTTCCAAGAGATATAAGTATTGGTTTTCCGCGGTTACGTCCTTTATCAGATCCGTTACAATCCAGCCTTTACTGAGATAATGAACGAATACTTCTTTCGTGCTCTCTCTCCATTTCAGAGCCAATTCAAAATCCCGCTTTTTAATATCCTGAAAATTCCCGGGAACCGGTATAAGAATTTTTTCATTATCATGGGACATCTTTGTATTTTCAGGAACATAAAAACTCTCCGCCATACCTGTTTCTATTGCCCGCGGCAGAACATCTTCAGACCATTGACGTTCAGGACATTCCTCTTTAATTCGCCACTCCACTAACAATCGGTCAGATGGTATGCCTGCATTCATATGGTCTGACATTTCACCATAAGCATTTTCAATATATTGAGTGCATACTGCCCCGAGTTTATGCAGATTGAGATTGGCATTAACCGTTTCAAGAGGGTCATATGTCCACGAAATGAGATCATAGCCTTTCTCTAGCGCTATCTTTTTTTGAGCATTTTTCAGCTTTTCCCCAATCCCGAATGCCCGGTACTTTGTGTGGATCCCAAGGCTGTGAGAGCAAAGATATACCTTTGTGCCGTCAAAGCCGGGAAAGCTGTATTGAAAGCCGATCAGTTCCTCTTCCAGGAACGCACCTAACACAAACCCGCCATTTTTAACCGTTGCCACTGTATGATTAACCGGCACAGCTTCTTCCACACTCCATATTCGAGTTTCAAGTTCGTATACAGCTTCAAGGTCCTTAACTGTATGAAGGTTTTTAATTATCAATGATGTTAACGCTTCTTGCTTCATAACCTTCCCCTTTCCTGCATATCCAAAAATATGCCGGCCTATATGCTGGTTTTTTTACGAATGCTTTAAAGTTTCTAAAATAAAATATGAGCCACAGCTGCTACAATTGGCAGCGTTATAATAGTACGCAGAAGGAAAATAAGAATTAAATCCTTAATGCTGACAGGCAGATTTGAACCTAATAGCAGGCCGCCCATTTCAGACATATATACCAGCTGTGTTACAGAGACACAGGCAATAATAAATCTTGTCATTTCACTTTCAATGCCGCTGCCGATGACAGCTGGAAGGAACATGTCTGCAAATCCAACCACCATTGTCTGGGCCGCTTCTGCCGCCTCCGGAATTTGCATTAAAGCCAGGACCGGTTCAAACGGCTTGCCAAGAATGGTAAAAGCCGGGGTGAATTCAGCAATTACCAGTGCAACCGTTCCAATCGCCATAACAATTGGCAGAACTCCCATCCACATATCCAAAACGTTTTCAAAACCTTCTTTTACAACTGCTGCAGCACTATTATTTGTACGCGCCTTCTTAATGGCATTATCTAATCCCCATTTTACAGGTGTAGTATGAGAAGGGATATTCGTTTCCGCCTTGAGCTCTGTTCCTTCATAAGCCGTATCGGCTTTCCTTGATAAAGGCGGTATTCGAGGCATTACTATAGCTGCCACCAGACCAGCCAGGATAATCGTTAGATAGTAATGAATGAAATATTGCTCTAAGTTTAAATATTGAATAATTACAATCGTAAATGTAATGGAAACAACTGAGAAAGTTGTTGCCACTACTGCTGCCTCCCGCTTTGTGTAATATCCTTCTTCATATTGTTTTGTCGTTAACAGGACTCCAATTGTCCCGTCACCTACCCATGATGCCAGACAATCAAGCGAAGCACGCCCCGGCAGCTTAAAAACCGGCCTCATAACTTTAATCAACAATGCACCAAAAAATTCGAGGAGACCGAAATTTAATAGAAGCGGCAGCAATAAACCTGCCAGGAGAAATGTAGTAAATAGTATAGGAATCAGATCATAGATTAAGAGCGCGCCAGTATTCTCGGAATATACCGGTTCCAGACCAAACTCAAATAATGTAATAATAGCAAAAACTGTACCAAGCAAACGGGCTGCCACCCAAAATTTACTGACATTCAGTAATTTGTTCAGATATGGGCTGTTCAAGATAAAGCCCGGTTTAAAAATTACTGCTATCAGCGAGCCAATTACTGAAAGAGCCATGATAAAAACAGTAATTGAAGGAATGGAATCTCCCAGTAATCCATTAATTTGATTTGCTAAATAAGCAACCGGGATGGTAATCCCATCATCTCCTTGAATCGGTACCATAAAAAGTAAAACCCCGACCAGAGAAGGAATTAAAAATTGTAAATAGTCCCCGGCTGTGTAGGATGCCCTTTCCTCCTGCTGAATCACCTTCTTTGATAGACTGCCCATTCGTTTTGCCCCCTTTTATTTTTCTTGTTTTAACTCTCCTGCTGTTCAGACTTACTCAAAAAACAGCTCTTGTTCGGCATACAAAACTTCCAGTTTCTGCTGTCTTTTTGCAATTCTTTCATTATCCCGTTCTTCGATACCTGCAATCATTACCTCCAGTAAACTAATTACGGAAGCTATTGAATGATGTCCAGAATCCATAAACTCATCCGTTGTAAGTGTAACTTCTGCCATCTGCCCGATAGGCGAAAGCTGGCGGTCTGTTATGGCAACAATCCCAGAACCTTGCCTTTCAGCAATGGAAGCAAGCTTTAACGCTTCTTTCCGGTAACGAGGAAAAGAAAAAATGACAACGGCCGATTTCTCTGTTAAATCACACACATCCTCAGGAAGAAAACCGCTAGGGCTTGAGGCATAAACATTTCCCCTTATTTGTTTAAGTGTGTAATAAAACCAGTATGCTGCGGCAAAAGAGCTGCCAAAACCCCCAATATAAACCTTGTCTGCCTGGATTAATGCATTAATCGCTTTCCATATTCCCCTTTCATCAACCTGATCAAGCAATTGGCGAAGTATTTTCCTCTCTTGATCAATGACTCTCCTAAACAGATTCTCTTTCGCTGCATTTTCTATGGAAGAGTCATTTTCAATGTAATCCTGCTGCTTCCCGGCAAGCCACTCTTTTCTGATTCGATCCTGCATTTGGGAATAACCGCTGAACCCAAGTGCATACGCAAGCCGAATGACCGTTGTCTCACTGACTCCTGCATTTCTCCCAACTTGAAATGCTGTTAATAGCACAGTTTCATCAGCATGCTCCATAATAAATTCAGCTGCTTTCCTCTGTCCTGGCGAGAGTGAGGAATAGCTTTCTTTAATCATCTGACTCATTGTTTTCATATCCATGCCGGCTCCTCATGAATAGTGAAGGAAAAACTTCTTATGCAAAGTATAAAGCATGAAATGCTTCTCAAACAAGAAGATTTTCTACTATTCAAAATTATTTTTATTTATACACATCCAGAAATCTACTCTTCCTTGTGAAGGGAATCCTTCTTTAAGTGAATTTTAAAGGATGAAATACTTCTTTTGCAAGATAAAAATGTATTTTTAGTAAAATGAATTTATTTTTATGCACAACAAACAACACATACCTTAAATGATGAAGGAATATCTTCCCTTGGAATGATCGAATTATTAAAGGAATTTTTTTCGATATCCGTAAAAGTTTAAAAAGAAAACATTTTTTACGCAAACGGTTGCATCATTTATCTACCCGTGTTATTTTAAGATAATAATAAAGCTAAATAGTATTTTCATAGAATAAATTCATGCATTCATCGAAATTTTTTTCGTTAAATAATGAAAATGCTTTTTTAGATCATTTAATGAAAGCCCATACAATAAGGGAGAGAAGAACGATGAAAAAATTATTTTCTTTTGATTTCTGGCAAAAGTTTGGGAAAGCATTACTTGTTGTAGTGGCCGTAATGCCAGCTGCAGGAATTATGATTTCACTTGGCAAGCTTGTTGGCATGACGGGTACTGACATAGCATTTGTGCAAGCGATTGCACGAGTGCTCGAAGATATCGGATGGGCCATTATTACAAATCTTCATATCTTATTCGCAGTAGCAATAGGCGGTTCCTGGGCTAAGGAACGTGCAGGCGGAGCGTTTGCAGCTCTTATTGCCTTCATTCTGATTAATAGAATTACAGGCGCCATATTCGGAGTAAAGTCCGACATGTTAGGTAACCCTGAGGCCACGGTAAAATCCCTGTTTGGACAAGATCTCATTGTCCCGGACTATTTCACTTCTGTTTTAGGCGCGCCAGCATTGAATATGGGAGTGTTCGTCGGGATTATCTCAGGTTTTCTTGGCGCCAATTTATTTAACAAGTATTATAACTATGATAAATTGCCAAATTCACTTTCCTTTTTCAATGGAAAGCGCTTTGTGCCCTTCACTGTAATTGGCGGCTCTGTTGCAGCAGCGTTGGTCTTATCAATTGTTTGGCCATTTATTCAAGGATTATTAAATGATTTCGGACAATGGATTGCTACATCACGAAATACAGCGCCCGTTATTGCTCCATTTGTTTTTGGCGCACTGGAACGATTGCTTCTTCCGTTTGGATTGCATCATATGCTGACTGTCCCAATTAATTATACGGAGCTTGGCGGAACTTACAAAATCCTGACAGGCTCAAATGCAGGTTCAACGGTGGCTGGACAAGATCCGCTATGGCTTGCATGGATTGCCGACCTGAATAACTTTTTGGCTTCAGGAGATACAGAAAGCTACAAGCAGCTGCTGAATGATGTTACCCCTGCCCGCTTCAAAGTAGGCCAAATGATTCTATCCTCTGCTGCCTTGCTGGGAATTGCGCTTGCCATGTACCGCAATGTAGATCCTGAGAAAAAGAAGAAATACAAATCCATGTTCTTTTCTGCTGGTTTGGCAGTATTCTTAACTGGAGTAACTGAACCAATCGAATTTATGTTCATGTTTGCTGCTCCACTTCTTTATATCGTGTATGCAGTTATGACAGGTCTGGCATTTGCAATTGTTGATATTATTAATATCCGTGTCCATTCTTTCGGCATCATCGAATTGATTACAAGAACACCAATGATTTTAAAAGCTGGCTTATGGCTGGATCTTGTAAACTTTGTAATTGCCTGCCTTGTATTCTTCGGATTAAACTTTGGGGTTGCCAATTTTATGATTAAGAAATTCAACTTCCCTACTCCAGGGCGCAATGGAAACTACATTGAAGATGAAAACTCCGTTTCGTCATCAGAATCGGCAATTAAGAAAAATTCACTAGCCCCTGTGTTAATTGAATTATTGGGCGGAAGAGAAAATATTGAAGATGTAGATGCCTGCATGACCCGATTGCGTGTCACAGTAAAGGACACTTCATCAGTTGCTGGTGAACAGGACTGGAAAAAGAATGGAGCTTTAGGTCTTATCGTTAAGGACAAAGGCGTTCAGGCAATTTATGGACCAAAAGCAGATGTCCTTAAGTCAGATATACAAGACCTGCTGGGAGCTTAAGAATGAAATTATTAACTCTAAACTGCCACTCATGGCAGGAGAATCAGCAGCTGGAAAAAATTAAAATTCTTGCTGAGGCTATTAAAGAGAACCGATATGATGTCATCGCTCTGCAGGAAGTCAGCCAGTCTATCAAAGCCCCTTTGATAGACAGCCATATCAGAGAAGATAATTATGCACTGCTGTTAATTGAAGAATTGAGAAAAATAGGTGTGGAAGATTACGTTTTCAAATGGGATTTCTCACATATTGGCTATGATATATATGAAGAGGGTCTTGCAATCATGACCAGGCATGAAATAAAAGAAGATCACTCATTTTTCATTACAAAAAACCAAGACCAGAAACACTGGAAGACACGAAAAATAGTTGGTATTAAATTAGTTCATCAAGATAGGCCCATCTCCTTCTATTCTTGTCATCTCGGCTGGTGGCACGATGAAGAAGAATCCTATAAATTCCAGGTTGAATCTCTTCTTGCACAAGTGCCAAAGGATGAATCCGCCATTTTAATGGGAGATTTCAACAGCTCGGCTTATATCCGCAATGAAGGTTATGACTTTCTGAGAGGCAATGGGCTCTATGACACTTATGAATTAGCTTCCAAGAAGGATTCGGGTGTTACTGTTAAAGGAAAGATTGCCGGCTGGGATGACAATAAACATGATATGCGGATTGATTTAATTCTTTCGGCTCAGCCTATCCATCCGAAATATTCACAGGTTATTTTTAACGGCACACACAAGCCCATCATTTCAGATCATTATGGTGTGGAGATTGAAATATAGGCAAAAGTCCCTGACAATTCAGTCAGGGACTTCTTTTTACACTTTTAGCCTGCAGCAAAAAGGAGGCTCTTCGCTTATCTTTTTTTCCGCTTCTTTGTCAATCTGCCTAATAGGAAAGCTCCTGCGGCCACACCAATCACAGTATTGGTTTTCTTATTAAATACCTGCTTGGCTACAAGGTTTAAATTCTGCGGCCTTTCAGCCAGGCGCCTCATGAAGTAGCCGTACCAGTCATTTCCAAAAGGTACATACGTACAGAAATTATAGCCTTCACCTGCAAGCTTAAGCTGCATATCCTTGCGGAAGCCATAAAGCATTTGAAATTCAAATTTCTCTTTAGGAATATTGTTAGCCCTTACAAAATCTTTTACATGATTAATTACTTTATGGTCATGTGTTGCAATGGATGTAAATTTGCCATTCAGCAAATGCCATTCTATTAATTTTATAAAGTTAGCATCAATGTCACTTTTTTCCTGAAAAGCAATTTCTTCTGGCTCCTTATAAGCCCCTTTTACAATCCGCAAGCGGAAATCCTTATATTTCATTAAATCTTCTTCAGCACCCAGAAAATAGGCTTGAATAACTGTACCAATGTTATTATATTCTTTAGATAATTCATCCAGTAAATCAAATGAAGGCTGCAAACGCTTAGAGTCTTCCATATCCATATTCACAAAAATACCATAATGGCTTGCTCTCTCTACTATCTCCCTAACATTTTCAAGACAGAAAGAATAGTCGATATCAAGGCCTAATTGGGAAGGCTTTAAAGATATATGTGCATCCACTTGATTTACATGAATGGCCTCTATCACTTCAATTATTTGTTTCTTCGCTTCTGCCGCCTCTTCCTTTTTATATACAAATTCCCCGAGGTTATCGACAGTACAAGAGATGCCATGAGCGTTAAGCTCTTTTATGCTTTGAATTGCTTCATCTAAATTTGTTCCCGCAACTACACTCTGCGCTCCCAATTTCAGCCCATATTTCTTTGCAGCGCTATTCAGTAATTCGTTTTGGGAAAGGCCGATAAACAGATCTTTCAACATAGAAATATCCCCTAACTCTTGTAATTTCACAATGAAATTATAGCATAGATTTTTAATAAAAATTATTTTGTGAATTTTTATATTTTAAAGATTCCCTATCACTGTTTCGTTAAAACAATGCAGAAGTTCCCAGTTCAAAAGACAAAATCCCTGTAAACAAAAAAAGTGCCTGGCTATCGGCAGCCAGACTCTTTAAAAGTATGATTCCGACTGGGTTCGAACCAGCGACCTCTACCCTGTCAAGGTAGCGCTCTCCCAGCTGAGCTACGGAATCGTTATAACTTTCCCCCTGTGTTGGGGACAATATAAAATATACATCTTTCTTATATAAAAGTCAATACCTATATTTCATCCATAATCTATAAGGTTAGCAGCTTTGAAACTAGATTACATTCCTATTACAAATTCTGCATTTATGCCTTAAAGGTATCTTTTTAGGAATTTTTGCTTTATAATGCCCTCTATATGATTCTTTTGTTAGCTGAATCAAACCATACAGGGTTACGGAAGGAGAAATATTAATGAAGAAACTAATGTATCCCTTTTTACTTGTATTAATATCTGCCGTTTTAGCTGCTTGTGGAGCTGATGATGAAAGCAAGAGTGCAGATAAAAAAGAGGAAGCAAAAACAGCTGAAACCGACCAGCAGGACCAGCAGAAGCAAATGGAAGAAATGCAAAAGAAAATGGACAAGCAAAAGCTTGATGAAGAAAAGACTGTTGCAATCGTTAATGACCAGGAAATTCTTGGCCGTGAGTATAACAGCGTCCTTACTTCATCACAAATGATGTATCAGCAAATGGGACAAGACCCTACCACCAAAGATGCTGCTGAGAAAATCAAGGACCAGACACTCGACAGTCTAGTCGGCCAGACACTTCTCCTACAGGAAGCAGACAAAAAAGGCTACAAAGCTTCTGATGAAGAAGTCAAAAAGCAGCTGGATGAAACAAAAGGACAATTCAAAGACGACAAGGAATTCGAAACAGCAATGAAACAGGCCGGCCTTAACCCTGACTCATTAGAGAAGGAAATTGCCAACAATATTAAATATACGAAATATATTAATGGCGAGATTAAACCAGGGGAAGTTACAGATGCTGAAATTCAGAAATTCTATGATGAGTATGCCAGCCAGGGTGGTGCTGAAGGTCAGGAGCCGCCTAAATTAGAGGAAGTAAAGCCTCAGATCAAACAGCAGCTGGAACAGCAAAAACAGCAGGATATGCTGGTTAAGCATGTAGAAGAATTGAAGAAAAGTGCAAAAATTGATATTAAGGTATAAGTATCTTTAAAACAGTTCCCATTTATGGGAGCTGTTTTTATGTGTTAGGATTTTAAAAAAGTTCTTTTCCCTATACTGGACTGTTATGACTACTAAATAATTTTCTTCCTTTTCTTTCCCTTGAGAATTTATTTAAATACGGTAATATGTATTGGGGAGGATACAACATGATTAAACACACAACATTCATTCAAATAATTGCAGGTTATTTAATTCTCACTCTCGGTGTCTCATTAATTATCTTATCCAATCTTGGTGCAGGTGCCTGGGACACTGTATATGTTGGCCTTTTTAATAAGTTCGGTCTTACAATCGGAACCTGGTCATTTCTGGTTACGTCATCCCTTATATTTTTCAATGCTCTGCTGACCTGGGAAAAACCCCAGTTTAAATCATTTATTGGAACCATTTTAGCAAGTGTGGGGATCGATTTTTGGATGGAGCTTGTTTTCAGCGGCATCACAATTACAAACCTTTCCCTTCAGATCCTTGCCTTCATTACAGGTATCTCATTACTGGGCTTCGGGGTATCTATATATATCCGTCCTCAACTATTCAGCGGCCCAATTGATGGTTTAATGATCGCAACTGCCAAAAGGCTCAATATCAGCATTAAGACTGCACGTATCATTAATGAATTTTTAGCATTGGCCATTGGCCTTATCTTAGGCGGTCCAGTTGGATTAGGCACATTGTTCGTAGCCGTCTTTTTAGGCTATGCCATACAATACGGCACTGTTTTGCTTAATATCTTGAAAAATAAAGGTTTAAAAATTATTTAAAAGACTTCATTTGTGAAGTCTTTTTTTATGCGAACAAATTTTCGCATTTCACTTGATCAAGAACAAGCGTTCGTGTATAATGTAAATAAAAGTAAGGAGGGATTTCTAAATGAAAGGAATTCTTTATCGAGCTATGGAAGAGAGAAAGACTGTGGAAATCATTTATCTCTCCAAACGAAATTCATTTACACAAAGAAAAATATTAATCAAAGAGCTTCGAGGCAGCACGATTTTAGCCTATTGTTTATATAGAAAACAAATGCGCATCTTCAACTTGAACCATATCATGTCCATTTTGCCCGAAAAGAAAGCTCGCCAGATCAGCTAAAAGGAGCTTTCTTTCAAAATATTTCATTCATCAAAGCCTGTATTTCACTTGGGAAGTACGGCTTTTTATTATGTCTCCTTACTTCTCTGATTATCTGGTCCTCATTCGGGTATATACTCTCTAACCGGAATATTGCCCTTTAAATACAACAAGGTAAGAAAGGAAGGATTTTATGAAAAGCAACTCAATGATTGCTGTTTTTTTTGCAGCAATCCTTGTACTGGCAGGCTGTAATCAGAATGAAGAGCAAATTGTAGAGGATGAAGATAAAAATAATCCTTCTACGGAAGAACAGCGGGCGGAAACAGAGGAAGCGCCGGAAGAAAACAAAAAGATCACTGAAGAAGTTGGTTTGGGAGACACCCGTGAAGAATTTGCTGATAAATATGGCCAAAATAAGAATAACGAAGAAATTGCCCGTTTCAATGGTGACACCATGCTGGTGGAATTTAATAACCATAGAGCTGTTAACATTGAACTTCAGTTTGAAGGCATGGACAAAGAAATGAGCAACGATGAAATTCTTTCCTATATTGAAAAACGCATTCCGAATGATGCTGAAGAAGTTGAAAGATATACAGATAACCAAAATAAACAGAGTGAGATTATTGAGTATAATAGCGAACTACTAAAAGAAGTTATAAGTGATGAAATGTATGAAGGCGATCAGCCAGGTACTTTTAGTGTTGTTTTGAATAGCAGCAGTGAAGGATATATTAGTGCAAGCCTATCAATTGGTCATGGTGACAGGGAGTCTTGAGTGAATAAATATGGGATAAAAAAGGAAGGATTACCTGCAAGAGGTATCCTTCCTTTCCCTTTAGGCTGTTAATCGCTTTGGTTTGTCATCTTTTTTCAAGACAACTTGCCAAATAATCATGAAAACAAAAATTATTAGCCCAATAATATCGGACACGCTTTCAGGATAGATGAGCATTAATCCTGCTGCAACACCCAGCAAACGTTCAAAAATATTTAGTGTACGGTACCAATAGCCAATAACCCCTGCACCGATAGCCATCATTCCTGCTAATGCAGTAAAGATAACCCAAATTAAGCTATACCATGTGGTGTCTATCATTAATAGCTCTGGCGATAGAACAAACATATATGGAATGATGAATGCTCCAATTGCAAGCTTGGAGGCTGTTACTCCAGTTTTAATAGGTTCTCCTCCTGATACAGCAGCTGCTGCAAATGCCGCAAGAGCTACTGGAGGAGTGATATCTGCTATAATACCAAAGTAGAACACAAATAAATGAGCAGATAGATCAGGAACTCCCAGCAAGATGATGGCAGGAGCAGCAATTGTGGACGTGATTACATAGTTTGCAGTCGTCGGTGAACCCATTCCAAGAATCAGCGCTGCAACCATAGTAAGCATTAAGGTTGGGATAAGCATACCCCCTGAAAGATCAAGCAGGCCATTAGCCATTTTTAATCCCAGCCCAGTTTTTACAACAACTCCTACGATGATTCCAGCTGCAGCCGTTGCAGCAGCTACTCCCAATGCCGTTCTTGCACCTTCAACCAATGCGTCAATAATATCCCGGAAGCTCATTCTTGTTTCTTTGCTTATGGCACTTACTCCGACTGTGATTACAATTGACCACAGCGCACCTCTAATAACACTCATTCCTGTCATTAACAAAATAATGACTGCAAGAATCGGCAATAACAGATAAATCTTCCTTAACACTTCTTTCCGATCTGGCATCTCTTCGTCTTTCAAACCTCTTAGACCAAGGCGCTTGGCTTCAAAGTGAGTCATTATCCATACACCTGTAAAATAAAGCAATGCAGGGATGGCTGCTGCCTTGGCAATATCCCAGTAAGTGATGCCTCCGCCAATGAATTCAACCATCAAAAAGGCAGCTGCTCCCATAATGGGCGGCATTATTTGCCCTCCAGTCGAGGCTGTTGCTTCAACAGCACCTGCAAATTCCTTCTTATAGCCAAGTTTTTTCATCATTGGAATTGTAAAGGCACCCGAAGTTACAACATTCGCAACTGAGCTCCCGCTGATTGTTCCTTGCAAAGCACTCGAGAAAATTGCAACCTTTGCAGGTCCTCCAACTCTTTTTCCTGCAATCGAAACTGCCAGATCATTAAAATATTGGCCTACCCCTGTTTTCACAAGGAATGAACCAAACAGTAAAAATAAGAAAATAAAGGTTGCTGAAACTCCTAAAGGTGTACCTAGTATCCCTTCAGTTGTGAAAAACATTGTTTGAATCAGTCTCTCCAAGTCCAGGCCTCGATGTGCCAGAAAGCCCGGCATATAAGGTCCATAAAGCGCATATAGCATAAATAAAATAGCTAATACTGTAATGGGTATCCCCACTGCACGCCTTGTTGCTTCAAGAACCAACAGGATTGCCAAAAGACCAATATAAAAATCTACTTCTGTAAGGCGTCCTGCCCTCATAACGATTTCATCAATAAATAATGGCCAATAAGCTCCTACTGCAACACTTAATATAGCTAAAACGATATCATACCATGCTACCTTATGATTCCTTCCTTTATCCTTTTTCCTTGCCGGGAATAATAAAAATGTTAGAGCCAAAGCAAACCCTAAATGGATTGAACGCTGCAGCTGCGCAGTCAGCATTCCAAAAATCCCGGTATAAAGGTGGAATAGAGAAAAAGATAAAAGTCCAATAAAGGCAATCCAGCCCAAGATGCCTCCGAGTTTCCTCGTCCCTGCCTCAGGATCATATTTCTCCAGCAGCCTCTGCTGCTCCTCAAGAGATAATGTTTCTACTTTTTCATTCAAGGACGTTCACTCCTTTCAATTGCTGAAATAGATTCATTTTTTTTGTTTTTATTCTTGTCCATGTTCCAGGTTCAATGAATTGCGCAAGAGGATAGTCTTTCTCTTTAAAAACAACTGTATGATTTGCCCTAACTTTGCCCACCCGAAGGTCGAACATGGGAAAAATACGGTTCATATTTTTTATGTAATACTTACCTTCCTTTTGTTCAAATATTTCTCCTTCTGATGCATTTTCGGGCATGCCAATAGCAAAATCCTCATACATCAGTTCATAAAGCTTCATTTTCCCATCCTCAGTTATCTTGTAGCTTTCCACAACATCTGAGAGATGAATGGAATGGGTATAACTAATTTTAAAAGCTTTTTCCTCATTAAATGGAATATACGCCAGAATTTTTCCAGTGTTTTCATATTCAAAAACAAGTGCTTGTTTATAAGGAATAAAAATAATGCATGAGATGGCTGCTATGATGAGGAATGCCAGCAAAAAAAGCGGCAGTTTTATATTGGCTGGCTTAATTTCTGTCATACCTATCTCCACCTGAATGTATAATTGTTCAATCCTTAAAAGATAATTTGACCGGTGCAAAAACCTAAAAGGTTTCACAGCCGGCCAAAGATCGGTAAACGCATGTTTCATTTAGAATTACTATTCTGCTTTGAAACCTTTTTCATCAAAGTACTTTTTAGCACCTGGATGCAATTCAATACCTGTACCTTTTACAGCATTTTCAGCTTTAATCACTTTCCCTTTAGCATGTGTTACTTTATCCAGATTCTCAAAAAGCGCTTTAGTCACATCGTAAACTACATCTTCTGAAAGATCATTTGAAACGACAAGCATTGCCTGTACAGCCACTGTAGGCACTGCTTCTGCGAGCTTATATGTTCCAGATGGCACTTCATCCTGTACATAGTATGGATATTTCTCAATCAATGCATCGATTTTATCCTGCTCAATCGGAACAATCACAACATCTTCAGTTGCAGAAAGACCTTCTACAGCACCTGTAGGAGTTCCTGCTGTAACGAATGCTGCATCAATATTGCCATCCTGGATTCCGGCAGTTGACTCATCAAATGAAAGATCCTGCTTTTGAATGTCTTCTAATGTAATTCCGTGCACCTCCAGGATCTGTTCTGCATTTGCAGCAGTTCCTGAACCAGGAGCTCCGATTGATACTTTTTTGCCTTTTAAGTCTTCTACAGATTTAATACCTGATTTTGCAGTAGTTACAATTTGGATAGTTTCCGGATAAAGCGTGCCGATCGCACTTACATTATCAACTGCTGCTCCTTCAAACATCAATTTTCCTTCTTGTGCATATGAAGCAATATCAGTTTGTGAGAAGGCAATCTCTGCATTGCCGTCTTTCAGTGTGTTCATGTTTTCTGCAGATGCACCTGATACTTCAGCATTTGTATCAATGCCTGTTGCATCAGAAATAATCTCAGCGAATGATCCGCCCAGCGGATAGTATGTACCGCCTGTTCCACCAGTTACGATGCTCATAAATTTAGGCTTTTCAGCGCCACCGCCTTCACCGCCGCCTTTGCCTTCATCAGTTCCTCCCCCACAAGCAGCAAGTACCATTGAAAGCACCAATACTGCAGCAGCAAGAAGATAATTTTTCTTTTTCAATCTCTCTTCCCCCTTTATCAAATTACAGGTTATCCATTTTATACTAACATAAAATCTATAAAAAATGTTAAATGATTCCCACTTTATAAAAATTTGATTATATTCTAATAATTTTATATTTGACTTTAAATTTTAAACTTTATTTTAGCTTTTGAATATGAATGCATTAAGTGAAAATTTTTTATCCAGATTATTACAATATGTTAAACGCATGATAATGCATGTAAAAAGCAATTCCTATATATATATGATAAAATCTCTATGTAAACTCTTACATAACAGAACTAAACGGAGGAACAAAAATGATGGATTACCCTAGAGGATCAATACAAGATATTGTAATCGAAAGCAAGGAACTTGGCGAAGAGGTTGAGCTGCTCATTTATTTGCCCGCTTCCTTTTCACCTTTATATAAATACACTGTTGTTATAGCCCAGGATGGCAAAGATTACTTCCAGCTGGGAAGAGTCGGGCGCATCGCAGATGAATTATTAAACGAAAAAGAAATCGAAAATATCATTATTGTTGGTGTCCCATATAAAAACGTCAAAGACAGATGGAATAAATATCATCCGGACGGTGAACAGCATAATGCTTATATACGTTTTCTTGCACACGAGCTGGTTCCATATCTTGACCGTGAATTCCCTACTTATCAAATGGGAATGGGACGTGCCCTTATGGGAGACTCACTTGCGGCAACTGTTTCATTAATGGCGGCCCTGCAATACCCTAATACTTTTGGGAGGTTAATTCTTCAATCACCTTTTGTTGACACCTCCGTGACAGAGGCAGTGCAGGAATTTACGCAGGCCCACCTTCTTAATATTTATCACGTTATCGGGAAAGGCGAGACATCTGTAAAAACCACAGGGGGTGAAGAAAAAGATTTTCTTACTCCAAATCGGGATCTTTCCAGTTTGTTTAAGCAGAAACAATTCCCTTACTTCTATGATGAATTCGATGGAGATCATACATGGACATACTGGCAGCCTGATTTAAAAAGGGCGTTAAAGTCTATGTTTTAACTTCGAAATTGTGTAAAAAGACCTATTCATTCGCTATAAAAAGATAATCTTGATACTGTTTTTTATTATGAAAAAAGGTATAATTATATAATGAATTTAGAAAATTTGCTATAATAGACCAACCAAGTGTTTTTCATTTCATTTTAGCCTGCCAGTTATAAAAAATATTAATGAACATGGAGGTTGTTATATGAACACTAATTACGGCATAGTTATTTTCCCGTCAAAAAAATTGCAGGATTTGGCCAATTCTTATAGAAAGCGGTATGATCCGCATTATGCTTTAATTCCTCCGCATGTAACATTAAGATCGCTCTTTGAAGCATCTGAAGAAGAAATAAAACAGCTGACGGAAACACTTCATGGAATAGCTGAGAAACACGAGCCATTTCAAATAAATGCTACAAAAATCAGCTCTTTTCAGCCTGTCAACAATGTCATTTATTTTAAAATTGAGCCTTCAGCCCAGCTCGAAGAGTTACATATTGAATTGAATGATCATATTAGCGGCGATACACCTGAATATAATTTTGTCCCCCATATTACGATCGGACAAAAACTCTCCAATGATGAACATTCCGATGTATATGGGAGCTTAAGAATGCAGCCTGTAAATCACGAAGAGGTTGTTGATCGTTTTCATCTTCTATATCAGCTCGAAAACGGCTCATGGACCGTTTATGAAACATTCAGGCTAGGAAAGGAATAGTGAAAAGTGGAAGTAAGAAAAGTCTCATCTGAACAAGAATTGCACGATGCCTTCTCCGTACGCAAACAAGTTTTTATCAACGAGCAAAATGTTCCTGAAGAAGAGGAAATCGATCAGTTCGAAGACGAAGCAGTCCATTTTGTACTATATAATAATGGCATGCCAGCAGGTGCAGGAAGATTTCGCACAGTTGACGGCAATGGCAAAGTGGAAAGAATATGTGTTCTGAAGGAGAACCGCCAGAGCGGATCAGGTAAAGCAATAATGGATAAAATTGAAGAGCATGCTAAGAAACAGGGATTACCTGCCTTAAAATTAAATGCCCAGACGCAGGCTATCCCTTTTTATGAAAAGTTGGGCTATCAGGTAATTTCGGAAGAATTCATGGATGCCGGAATTCCCCACCGTACAATGAAAAAAACGATATAGCTGACAAGCTTCTGCCAGGATGGCAGGAGCTTTTTTGTATGCAATAATTTTGGGGCCTTCTGTAAACACTATTCCAGATACAGCAATTTAAGGAGTGGTTTGAATGGAATATTTACATATCATAAGTGTACTTGTGATAGGATATATTTTCTTATTTATTATGGCAAAACTCCTGGGCAAAACACAGATCACACAGATTACTCCTTTTGATTTTATCTCTGCCATCGTGTTAGGCGAGCTGGTGGGAAATGCCCTATACGATCAGGAGACTGGAATCCCAGAAATATTCTTTGCTGTTGCAGTATGGGGAATACTCATCTACGCAACTGAAATCCTTACCCAGAAATTTAAAAGGGCACGCAAACTCCTTGAAGGTGAGCCCTCTATTGTTATAAAAAAAGGAAAAATCGTCTATGAAGAACTGAAGAAAAATCATCTCGACATTAATCAGCTCCAGCACCTCCTCCGTTCAAAGGACGTTTTTTCAATCAGGGAATGCGAATATGCCATTCTTGAAACAGATGGAACGGTCAGTGCATTTAAAAAACCGCTTTACTCGACACCAACTATACAGGATTTACATCTCCCTATAAATATGATCGAGCTGCCTGTAACTTTAATTTTAGACGGAGAAGTGATTTGGGATAATCTCAAAAGCATCAATTGGGACGAAACAAAGCTTATTAATGAAATTAATAACAACGGCGCAAATAATGTCAAAGATGTCTTATACGCAGAGTGGAAAAAAGGAGAGGCTTTGCACGTGCAAACGTACTGAGCCTCTCCTTTTTTTTATGGGTTTAGATACTTAAGAAAACTGTCTAGCTCCACAAGGAACGCTTCGGCAGCTTAATTAATCATCGCACGACTAAAAGCGGCAGCTTTTAGGAGGAGCGCCTGCCCCCTCGAGGTGGCGGGAGTGATGAGCACCAAGGAAAAGCTTCCTTGGATGCGCTTCGCAGGAACAAGCGCTTTTTGCTTGTTCCGAAGGCGCTTCGGCTTTTCTTATATGCATTCACTAATATAGCGCCCTTTACCCGTCAGCTCGCCGTATGTTTCATCTGCTTTTTTTCTAGTGCTGCGTGTTTGGATATCTGCCCGCTGCTGAGGATTTGATTTGGTTAACCTTCTTTGAATATCAAGAGGAAGCTCATGACGGAAATCTTTTGAATTGGTTTGTGCCGATATTTTGGCAACTGGCACGAAACGAAATGGATCATATTTTGTGCCAATCTCTCTTTCTGCATACTGCTTATATTGATATGAAGTTACAGGTAAAATGTAGCCCATGAATGCTCCCCTTTCCATTCTGTATGTATATGATTATTAAAGGAATACGAAACAATATTTACTTTTATGTACCCGTTTACATTAAATTTTAAACAGAAAAGCACTTTAGAATCCTTTACCGGTTTGTTATGATAAAATTTGTCTTGTTGTTAGAAGATGAATAATAACTTAAACTCGGCAATTTATAAAAATGGGGTATTTTTTATGAAGACAGCAATTTTACATAATAAAACAGTGAATCTGGAACAATTGAATCGGGAAAGTTTTCAGCATATTTACGAAGAAGGCAAAAAAGGAAAGCTGTTTTGCCCTGATTGCGGAGCTTCTGTCCGTTTGTATTTAGGAATTATGGATGAGCCTCATTTTTATCATATTCAGCAAAGCAGCAGAATGTGCAAGGATAAAATGATGAAACAAGAATCCGCCAAAATTGAGACTGAAGAATATATAGAAAGAAACGGCTTTAAAATCCCTGTTTCAAGGCCAATTGCTTCTGCTGCTGTAAAAGAAATCGAATCAGCCTTTAAAAAAGCTCAGCCGGCAAAAAATATCCCCCCTTATATCCAGGAAAGCACTCACAATCCAAGTTTCCCTGATGAATACTTAAAGTCCCTTTCACAAGCAGGAGTCTTTTTGGATGAACAGCAGGCAGCGGCTGTATCACATATTGATGGGCCTCTGCTCGTTCTTGCAGGTGCAGGGAGCGGCAAGACCCGAGTTTTAACAACCAGGACTGCTTTTATGCTGCGCGAAAAAGATATCGAGCCTGCATCTATAATGCTCGTTACATTTACAGCTAAGGCTGCGGCTGAAATGAAAGAGCGCCTTACCCAATATCCCGGAATGGATTCACGAAAAGTCAGGCAAATCGTTTCCGGCACTTTTCACAGTTTGTTTTACAGGATTCTCTCCTTCCACAATACGGATAAATGGTCTTCCGGCAAGCTGCTGAATAAAGAATGGCAGCGGGAACAGATCATTAAGGAATCCAGCAAAGACTTAAAGCTCGATGAAAAAGAATTTGCCTTTGACCTTGCCCTCCAGCAAATTAGCTATTGGAAAAATTCTCTTATCATGCCTGGGAAGGTTCATCCAAAGAATGATTGGGAGGAACAGACCTCAATTCTTTATCAAAGGTATGAACAAACAAAATTAAGAAGAGAATTATTTGATTTTGATGATATGCTGACAGGCTGCCATGCTTTTTTTCTTGAAAAGCCTGAAATTCTTGAACAATATCAGAAGCGCTTTCATTATTTCCTGATCGATGAGTTCCAGGATATTAATAATGTTCAATATGAGCTTATGAAAATGCTGTCCGATAAAACAAAAAATGTCTGTGCAGTGGGTGACGATGATCAATCTATTTATGCTTTCAGAGGAAGCGATCCCCAATATCTTTTAGATTTCGAGAAAGATTTCCCTAGTGCTAAAGTTATTACATTGAATCAGAATTACCGCTCTGCTCACGAAATCGTATCAGCTGCAAACCAAATCATATCTTTAAATAAACATAGACGTGCCAAAAGCATGAATGCCCAATTTTCTGGAGAACAGCACCCTTTCCTCTTTTTTCCTTATGATGAGGAAGAAGAAGCTACGATGATCATGACTGATATTCAGGAAAAAATTGAAGAAGGATATGAGCCGCGGGATTTTGCAGTATTATTCCGCACCCATACTGGGAGCAGGGCCATTTTTGAAAGGCTGGCCAATTCCAGTCTTCCGTTTAGATTGGATCAGGATGCCGAATCATTTTATGATCGGTTTATTGTTCGAAGCATGATTGCTTTTCTAAAGTTATCGGTAAATGAGGATGACCAGAATGCTTTGAAAGATATGCTGCCGTCTCTATTTGTTAAACAATCAGTCCTTCAGGATATTAAGGCAGAGAGCATCTTGCAGGATTGCTCAATGCTGGAGTGCCTAAAGTTTATAAAAACAGGATTTGCTTTTCAGGAAAGCAAGTTAAAAAAAGTGATTCCTGTTACCAGATCAATCTCAGGACTTAGTCCCATCACTGCAATTGAAACTGTTGAAAAAGAGCTTGGCTTCCAGGACTTTTTAAAAAAACGAGGTAATGAAGGCAATAAAATGGATAAAGGCTCTGATGATATAAAAGATTTAAAGGTCGCTGCGCGTAACTTTCATTCTCTTCATGAGTTTCTGGAACATACTGAACATATGAAAGCCATGAACAAAGAAATCAAGCGCCTCAGCAGGAATAATGATAATGCTATTACATTAAGCACCATCCACCGTGCAAAAGGGCTTGAATATAACGTTGTATATGTTGCCGGTGCAGTTGAAGGAAATCTCCCGCATGATCATGCGCTAGAAGCTTACCGTTCAGGTGAATCTGCCCCATTAGAGGAAGAACGAAGGCTGATGTATGTTGCCGTTACAAGAGCCAGGAAGGACTTGTATATTTCTGTGCCGGAAAAAAGGCGGGGACGAAAGTCATATGCTTCAAGGTTCCTTGCCCCCATTACAAGAAGCAGCAGGAATAAGAGCAGAAATTAACAGAAGAACCTGGCTGATTTAAATCGCCAGGCCCTTCTGTTATTTTTTATTCATCATCTGGGAAATTGTATTAAAGTCAAGCTGCTTTCCATCAGCAACGATCGATTTCACAATCTTGTCTTCCGTATCCTTGGAAACGGGTTTATTTGCAATTTGCGAAACCCTCTTGATTACATTTCGTACTGTTTTTTCATCTTTAAAATTTGCATTCTGCAAAGAGCCGGCCAGTTCAAATACATCCTTCATATTTACGCCTGTTTTCTTTTCAAGGTTTTTAAAAAAGTTGTTATCCATCCTGCTCAATCACGCTCCTTCATTTACTCCTTTATATCTTATGAAGGTGGGCGAAAAAGGTGAAATGTATTAATAATTTATGTACCTTATATGCAAAAAAGCCAACACAAAACCTGCTGCTGGGTTCTGAGTCAGCCTTTGTAAATCTAATTGAAGAAACTTGCTCCGACGATAATGAGTAAAATGAATAGGACGACGATTAGAACAAACGTATTTCCATAGCCCCCGCCATATCCGCAGCCTCCATAGCCATAGCCCATGCCTCTCACCTCACTTAGATTTCTCAATACAACATATGTGAAATCAAAACAGGGTGTATGGGCAAGCTCCCAAGGCAGGCTTGGTTTATTCAGTCAAATTGTATTAAGGGGCTTGTTTTTAAATAATTTGAAGATTATTCTTGTGTATATTTTCATTATATCGAATGCGCCACTTAGCCTTTTGGCTTGAAAATAAGTGCACCGATGAAGCCGAAGATTATCGCAGCTGAAATACCGGAGCTGGTTACTTCAAACATTCCGGTCAATACACCGACAAGCCCATGCTGTTCAGCTTCCTGAAGGGCTCCATGGACAAGGGAATTGCCAAAGCTGGTTATAGGGATCGTCGCGCCGGCTCCCGCAAAGTCTGCAAGCGGTTCATAGAGTCCAACGCCATCAAGAACAGCTCCTATTACAACCAAAAGACTTAATGTATGGCCAGGTGTTAGCTTAAAAACATCAAACATTATTTGGCCAAATACGCAAAATAGGCCACCAATTACAAAAGCCCAGAAAAACATAGGCAGCATACAAAATCCTCCTTTAAGTCATTTCGATAGAAACAGCATGAGCAATACAAGGGATGCTCTCATTCTGCTGGAATGTCAATGGGGATAATAGTGCACCTGTAGCGACAACAAGGATTCTCCTATAAGTCCCCTGTTTCATTTGATTCAATAGATGTCCATATAGAACAGCAGCCGAGCACCCTGCTCCGCTTCCTCCAGATTGGACAGGCTGATCATCTTTATAGATCATCAATCCGCAATCTTTAAATTTCTCTCTTTCTATGTTAAGCCCATTATTTGAAAGCAATTCATAAGCAGTTTCCTGGCCAATTCTCCCTAAATCCCCTGTAACAATCAAATCGTAATATGATGGATCAAGCTGCATATCCTTAAAGTGTGCAGTAATGGTATCTGCTGCTGCAGGAGCCATTGCCCCTCCCATATTAAAAGGGTCGGTAAGACCCATGTCGATTACTTTGCCAATTGTTGCGGAAGTAGTGACCGGCGTATTATGTCCTGCTGTTTTCGAGGTAATAAGAGCTGCACCAGCACCAGTTACTGTCCATTGGGCAGTAGGAGGCTTTTGTCCGCCATATTCTGTGGGGTATCTGAATTGTTTTTCTACTGCAGCATTATGACTTGAAGCACCTGTTAAAACGTAATCAGCCCCATGATAGTTCACAATAAAAGATGCAAGGGCAAGCCCCTCCATAGAGGTCGAACAAGCGCCAAATATTCCGAAATAAGGGATTTGAATGGTTCTTGCACTTAAACTGGTAGGTGTAATCTGATTAATTAAATCCCCTGCTATATAAAACTGAACATCTTCCTTTTGGATATTTGCTTTATTCAAGGCCGTCTGTCCAGCCTCTTCCAAAAGAATTCTGTGGGCTTTTTCGTATGAATCTTCCCCCATCCACAAATCATCGTGCAATACATCAAAATCTACTGCCAGGTTGCCGTTTGCCTCAAAAGGACCGCCGGAAACACCAGCAGCTGCAATAACTGGGCGGTTTTCAAAAACCCAGGATTGTTTACCCTTAAGCATTAAATAACCCCCCACATGATTAATAGTGTTTTAATAAGAGCCACTACAAAAGCTGAAAATACACCAAAGAGAATAACTGAACCTGCAAGCTTGAACATATTTCCTCCAACTCCCAGTACAAATCCTTCTGTGCGATGCTCAATGGCAGCTGAAATTACAGCGTTTCCGAAACCTGTTACAGGAACCGCACTGCCTGCTCCGCCAAACTGCCCCAGACGGTCATAGACGCCAAAACCTGTCAACAGCATGGAAATAAAAATCATCGTAGCTACAGTTGGGTTTCCAGCGGTCTGTTCGGTGAAGTTAAAAAAATAAATATAAAAATACGTTATTGCCTGTCCGATCCCACAGATGAGCCCTCCCACCCAGAATGCACGAATACAATTTTTCAGGACTGGGCGCTTTAGTTCATGCTTTTGTTCGAGCTGCTCATATTGCTGCTGTTCCGGAGTCTTATTTGCATTTTTGTTCATGCCCTTGCCCCTTTCTTATGTCATTTCTTCTTTAAGCTTAATGATTTCATCAAGCTTTTTTTTCGCTTTCTTGTCGGTAAAATCAGGATCTTTCATTTTTTCCTGAAGTTCCACCGCTTCAATAAAGATCTTATAGTCACTTGATACAATGAATTTCTCATCTGGATACTTTTCCTCAAGCATCTTGGTCATTTTCTTTTCAATTTTTTTCATGCGGAATCGCTGCAAGTGCTTCACTTTATAAGCAACAAGTGTATCCCCGTTGCTTTTGACCACTGCAACATCATAAAGTTCTTTCATTTTTTCGACATCATGCTCAATGTTTTCAACTAAATCCAAATTTTCCTTGGTATTTTTATCAATTAATACAGCAGGGGGATCAGTCGTTTTGAGGAGCGCAAGGTCGCTGTCCGTCACCTTTCCGTCTCCGCTGCAGCCTGATAATAAGATCAGTGAGAATGCAATGAATGATAAAAGTCTATTTTTCATAATAGTCCCTTCCTATGTAGAATCTTTAATTATATTGTCCTCGAATTGTTTTGGTTTTATGAACATTACTATCCATCCTATTTTTCCCAGATGAAAACCAATAAAAAAAGCCGGTATCCCCGGCTATTGAGCTTTCTTCGTTTTTTTTCCGCAGCCGCATCCCTTTTTCTTTTTCTTTTTCTTGCTGACCGGCTGTGATTTTTCCATTTGCTGATCCTTATCATTATTTAACATCATTGAGGCCCTCCATTTTCAATAATTTTCCTCTTTTTATTTTATGCTGAGCCTCAAAGCTTGTGTAAAACAAACGCCTACAGAATGAAGTATTTGGCTTTATGTTAATTGATCAATTTTTGCACCAGGGATTCAATAATTGCTGCAAGTCCGGCAATTGCCAAAATCAGCAGCACTGGAGCTGACCAGGATGCATAAAAATAATATGAAGCATATAAAAATAATGTACTCCAAACACCAGTACACCAATAACAGCTTAAAAGTTCCCCGAAGAATCCTCGCACTCTTCCTTCTTTTACAACCCAGTACACTTCACTTTCGCCATTTTCATCTTTTTCCTCAACTTCTTCCAGAAAAGGTTTGCGCAGGAATTCGGTAATTTTATCAAATACAATCAGTCTGGTAAGCCTGAAGCTTGCAAGTGCCAAAATTAGCAGCTCCATAGGTGATATATTCATTTTTTTCACCTCTAATGTAAAAAAATAGCCTATTTTTTTAAAAAACAAGGCGTTTGTCCGTGACCCATAGGTCACTCTGGCAATATGTTAGTAGTGTAGACCACAAGAAACAAACAAGGAGGAAAACAAAAATGGGTTGTGGAAAAAATGACGACTTCAAAGGCAAAGGCTGTGTATGTGAAGTAGTTCGTGCTATAAAAGATATTCAAGATAACGCAGAAGATGTGTGCGAATGCCCTTCAAACTGTTTCCTGGAGCCGCTGGGAGTTATATCACCATCTGGAAGAAAACGCAATAAGCGCGCGGATACCCGCGTATTCACACTGAAAACTGCGGACGGTTCACCATTCCATGCTTTCTTTACAGGAAATGAGTGTGCATGTGTATCCATTTTCTTCAGAGTTGAAGAAGTGTTCGATAACTGCTGCGCAGTGCTTCGTGTCCTAGAGCCAGTAAATAGAAGACCTGGCCCAGACAAAACAGTTAACCTTGCCGATGACTGCTGCATCGACTTGAAAAAAGTTTGCGAAGTTGACGACTTCCGCAGTACTAATGACTGTGTAACAGTTGACCTAAACTGCTTCTGCGCTGTTCAATGTATTGCCGATGTAGATCTTGATATCTGTGAAGACTAATGATATGGAGCCAGCCGTTCCTTCGGCTGGCTATTTTTGTCTGTGTATCTCCAGCGCTTTTCTTTTACCTTCTTAGGCCAATCATTTTGACAGCATTTAAAGATTGAAGACTAATTTGTTCAATCGATTCATCAAATAACTTAACCTCGATGGATCCTTCATTTTTTGTAACCAGAAATCCCCTTATTGCTTTCTCGCCGGTTTCAAATATACAGGGAATAGGCGGAAGCTGTTTAGGGAAATCAATTAAGTAATCCAGGCGCTCAAGCGTGCCCATTTCCTTGAAGCTTTTTACACGATTGAAAGCAGGCTTCCTTTTTTCCGTCGTAAAAGCAAAGTGCGCACTTTCTTTTTTCTCTTCCCTGCCTGCTTCAAATTCTTCAATAGCTGCCTGCACCTTTACTTCAGTCATATTTTTTTCCATCTTTTCTTCGGGCATTGTCTGTTCATTTATTTCGTCCGCGGGTTCCGGTACACTGTCTTTCTGTTCCTGTTTGCGATCCAGCTCTGCTTTTCTGCTGGAGTAGACTGTTTGCATCCCGGTCTCTGGAAATTGAAAACTCGGCTGCTGTATATAAAATAATGGTTCCTTCAATTTTTTCTCAGCCATTTTTTGCCCACCTCCGCAATCTTAATGTTTCGTCGTATTATATGTATGCAGAAGATGGGCTTTCGTTTCTGATGGAAATAAAAAAATGCCCGCTCACATTGGAGCAGGCAATTTCTATTAGAGAATATGATAACCGGAATCTACGTGAATATTTTCACCCGTTATACCTCGGGACAGGCTGCTGAATAAGAAGAGAGCTGTATCCCCTACTTCTTCAGGCGTTGTTGTTTTGCGGAGAGGAGCACGTTCTTCAATTTCTTTTAGAATAGAGTTAAATTCACTTATTCCTTTTGCGGAAAGAGTCCTAATTGGACCGGCTGAAATGGAATTGACCCGAATTCCATCTTTCCCGAGGTCGTTGGCCAAATATTTGACACTTGCGTCAAGAGAGGCTTTTGCTACACCCATAACATTATAATTTTTCACAACCCTTTCACCGCCAAGGTATGTGAGAGTCACAATGCTTCCGCCTTCAGTCATTAACCCTTTTGCTTCCTTGGCAATGGCAGTCAGTGAATAAGAGCTGATATTGTGAGCTAAGAGAAACCCGTCTCTTGTCGTGTTCATATATTCTCCCTGCAGTTCTTCTTTATGAGCAAAGGCGATGCAGTGGGCAATTCCATGAATTACACCAGCTTCCTCCTTAATCGTGCTAAAGCATTTCGCGATGTCTTCATCACTTGTTACATCACAAGGAAGAACTAATGAATGTACATCCTCCAATGATTCAGCTAATTCACGTACACTTTTCTCAAGTCTTTCTCCCGCATATGTAAAAATTAATCGGGCACCAGCATCATGAAGGGATTTGGCAATTCCCCATGCAATACTTCTTTTATTTGCCACACCCATTACTACAAATGTTTTTCCATTTAAAGAAAGAGTCATTTTAAGAGCCTCCTGAATTTTTATTACATGTTATTAGTACCTAGTACTAATTGTACATCAATTTTCCAAAAAAGAAAAGCCGAAAAAAATCCTGCTCTAAGCAAGCAGGATTTCTTTAGCAGGAAAGATGCCGGACGGCCCTAACACCATTCACAAAATTCAAGTTCCCTTTTTAATTCATCAACGTACTCCTTAGATCCCGTAACAATCAGGCGGTCATTAACATGCAGCTCAGTATCTCCGTGCGGAACAATAGAATCCTTTCCTCTAAATATCCGTACGAATATTACATCCCCCGTAAACGGGAATCGCCGAAGCATCATGCCTTCAAACTGTTCATTCTTTAATCGGATCTCGTATAAAGCTGTCTCCTGGTTCGTTAAAATGTTCACCACACTTGGTGATTCGATTAAAGCACGAAGCAGCGCCTTAGACGAAAGAATGGTTGAAAACAGCTCAATATCATGTTCCCGTAAAGTTTCTTCCATATCAGGGCTTTCCATACGGCAAATGACACGATCCACTCCCTTTTCTTTAAAAGCAATGGATAATGTGGCATTTGTCTCTTCATCCCCTGTCGAGATTACTACAATATCTGACTCAAATGCTTCTGTACCTTCAAAATTTTCAATATCAAATTCATCAACTTCAATGATATCAAACAAAGAGTCAGCTATTTGCTTTTCCGCCTTTTCCTGCTTTTTATGATACAAAGCTGGTTCGTAAAGGGATGATTTTAGTTCATTATAGATTGGCATCGTCATTTGATTAGCACCAATGAACGACACTTTTAGCTTTTTCTCTTCGGCCGCTTCCATAGGGAATAGCTTTTTAAAGACTACAGGTGTAAATATACTCGTTATGACTGCAACCAGAATCAATGTTCCGCTCATTTCGGCGGTAATGACACCCATTCTTTCTCCAATAGTTGCTGCAGCAATAACAAGGGAAAGGGTTGACGTTAATAAAAACCCTGAAGCAATAACAGTTTTAATGTCATACCATCTTTTTAAAATATAGATTGGTAAAAGTTTTGAAAGCAGAAGTGCAATCAGCAGCAATGGAATAAGCATTAACAATTTAGGATCTCCAAACAATGTCCATACGTTGAGATCCACCCCTACCATCACAAAGAAAATAGGGATGAGGAATCCATATCCAAAAGAATCCAGCTTATGGATCATTTCCTGATTTGGCGCCAGCAATGATACAAGTACCCCGGCCAGGAAAGCACCTAATATATTCTCTGCCCCAACTGTTTCTGATAACGCCACCAGGAAGATGATTAGTGCAAATACTGCTCTTGTTCCAATCTGAACAGTCCCTGTAGACATCGCTTCAAGAAAATTAAGGTTTTTAAACCTTCTGCCCAGGAAATACAGCAATACACCTACGGCAAATAAAACGAGAAGAAGCCAGGTATTGCCTCCTCCTGTGTCATTTAATGAAACAAACACAGCCAGCAGAATCATCGTAACCAAATCAGCAATAACGGCGATCAGCAGAATGATTTGACCTATGCCTGTTTTCATTAAATGGGCTTCCTTAAGTGTCGGAACCACAACTCCCAGTGAAATGGTCGAAATAATTAATGTCATTAAAAAGGCATTATCAATGAATCCTGCCCAGACAAATAAATACGATAGACCCAATGAAGCTAAAAATATTCCTATAAATACAATGGAAGAAACAGCAAA
Source organism: Cytobacillus sp. NJ13 (assembly GCA_030348385.1). Lineage (NCBI taxonomy): Bacteria > Bacillati > Bacillota > Bacilli > Caryophanales > Bacillaceae > Cytobacillus > Cytobacillus sp. NJ13. Next base: position 2,072,955 of record JAUCFP010000006.1, read on the forward strand.
AGAGTTTGGCTCAAGCTTCCCGCTTGGGAGCTTTACTCTCTTCTTTGCCGAAGAAAAAGCGGTGAAGTCAATTTCCAGACCGCTCAGGAACATTAGAAATATAAATCCAAGAGTCGAAAGAGTTTCCAGCCACATATCTTCATGCACGATATCAAAGCCGCTTTTACCGATAATCAAACCTATCAGAATCTCTGCCACCACTACAGGGATGAAATTAATTTTCAGCCGGTGCAGCAAAATGGGCGTGATAAAAGCAGCCAATATAACAATGACCAGCGAAGCTACCGATGCTCCATGTTCCATAAAATAACCCCCTTAGCCTGTTAAGTAGCTCATAAATAATGTCGCCATCCCAAAATAAATTAAAATACTGATTAGATCATTAATAGTTGTAATAAATGGACCTGATGCTACAGCCGGGTCAATTTTCATCCTGTGCATAAGCAAAGGAATCAGCGCACCGGCAAGGGTGGCTACTATCAAAGTAAACAAAATTGAAACACCAACTAAAACACCAAGAAAGAAATTTCCTTTCCAGAAGTAAACAATGAAAGTAACAAGAATACCGCAAATGCCTCCATTAATTAACCCAGTCCCGGCTTCCCTTATCACCAGTTTCCACTTATTTTCTTTCTCCAGGTCCCCTGTAGCAATACCCCGGACAGCAACAGCCAATGCCTGAGTCCCTGTATTTCCTGCCATCCCCGCAATAAGAGGAATGAAAACAGCCAGAATGGCAACCTTATCCAGGGTTTCCTCAAATCTTCCGATAAGGCTTGCAGTTAACATACCCAAAAACAGCAGGATAATAAGCCAGGGAAGCCGTTTGCGCGCCGCAGAAACTGGATTCCGGTCAATATGATCCATATCCGATACAGCAGCCAATTTGGAGTAATCATCAGATGCTTCTTCTTCCATGACATCCATAACATCATCAACTGTAATAATACCCAGCAAATGGTTCTGAAAATCCACAACCGGAACGGCGAGGAAGTTATAGTCTTTAATTTTTCTTGCAACTTCTTCCTGATCTTCGCCAACCGATACGGAAACTACTCTGTCATTTGTAATTTCAGAAATCATCGTATCATCGTCGCTTACTATTAAATCCCTTAATGAAATAACGCCAATAAGTTTTTTTTCGTCATTCACAACGTACACATAATAAATGGTTTCTGCCCTTGGCGCTTCATTTTTCAGGATATACATAGCAGAACGAACCGTCTGATTGGCTGACAAAGAGACAAATTCCGTCGTCATGATACTTCCTGCTGTATATTCTTCGTAATGTAGCAAATCCTTAATTTCTTTTGCCGATTCATCATCCATAATTGTCAAATAGCTGACAACCTGGTCTTTATCAAGTTCATTTAAAACATCAACGGCATCATCCGCATACATTTCTGAAAGCATATCCGCAGCATAGTGGGGATTCATCTCAGCAAGGACGTCTTTATATTCTTCTTCCTCAATCTCCAGATTTTCAAATAGAGCTGCCATTTCTTCCGGAGAGAGATAAAGATAAATTTTTGCCCGGATGTCCTCATCCAGATCTTTAAAAAATGAAGCCTGATCATAAGGGTGCATATCAAGAAATTCATTCCTGAAGATATCAATTTCTTCATTTTGTAAAGATTGGATTAAAAGACCGGTATTGATGTGGGAATCTGATCTTTCCTCTGCGTGATCTTCCATAGGAATTACCTCCTCTCATACAATGAAACCATCCTCTTGGAATGTTATCCCCAGCACAGGAATCCTGAGAAAAATGGGGACAAATTCATTCTTGCTGTGAATTGATATTGCCTGCGGTATACTTTATTAAACACGAACCGCAAGCTTCTTGCCCATTAAAACGCATAACAGGAAAACGTACTTCACTATACTAGCAAATCTTTGTTTTTTTGTCGTCTCTGAACAATCATAAGGTCATATGAAAGTTAATGTACTTTTCCTGCTTTTAATTTTCCCATTCATTGAACTTAAAACCGTTAAAGCTTCCTCTGCAGCTTGAAAAATAAAGCGTCATGATAAATATTATGAAAATTGATATCATAACAGTATACCTATTAAAGGAGCCTAAATATGAGACTTGATATTATTGGTGATATTCACGGCTGCTTTGCTGAATTTAAAGAGCTGACTTTGGAAATGGGCTATTGCTGGAAGAGGGGATTTCCTGTACACCCAAGTAATAGAAAACTTGCCTTTGTAGGAGACTTAACAGACAGAGGTCCAGAATCTCTGGCAGTCATCAATGCAGTATATAACCTTGCCGCAAATGACCTGGCACACTATGTCCCGGGCAATCATTGCAATAAACTATACCGCTTCTTTTTAGGAAATAAAGTTCAAATTACACATGGCCTCGAAACCACAGCAGCTGAATATGAGCAGCTGGACACCAACTCACAGATGGAAATTAAGCGGAAATTTATGGAACTATATGAAAATGCACCGCTATACCATGTGCTTGACGACAATAGACTTGTTATTGCCCATGCAGGAATTAAGGAAAGCTATATTGGGAAACATTCTTCAAAAGTTAAAACCTTTGTCCTTTACGGAGATATAACTGGAGAAAAAAATCCTGACGGCACACCTGTGAGAAGGGACTGGGCAAAACAGTATGAGGGTAAAGCTGCAGTCGTCTATGGGCATACTCCCGTGAAGGAAGTCAGGAAAATCAATAACACCTATAATATTGATACAGGGGCTGTTTTTGGAAATAAATTAACTGCACTTAGATATCCTGAAATGGAATTAATGTCTGTACAGTCAGGCATGCCTTATGTGGAAGAGAAGTTTAGGAAGATATAATCCAAAAAGCCGGCAAATGCCGGCTTTTATAATAGACGAGTCATATCTTCTGGAAGCTGTTGTTCAAACATAAGGGTTCTGTCAAGAAAGGGATGGTAGAAGGAAAGGCTGCAGCAGTGCAGTGCCTGCCTCCTGATAAACTGTCGTGTGCCTCCATACAATTCATCACCTGCAAGAGGATAACCAAGCCATGCCAAATGGACTCTGATCTGATGAGTTCTGCCAGTTTCAAGCTTTAATTTTACATGTGTAAATTCTTTGCGCCGGCTGAATACCTGATAATGAGTACATGCGTATTTGCCTTCCTCACTAACTTCCCGCTCAATAATACTGTCTTTTTTTCTTGCAATCGGCTGTTCTATAGTACCGGCATCCCAGCTGATTGTCCCTTCTGCAAAGGCTTCATAAGTGCGCTGGATATTACGGGAGCGCTGCTGCTGGCTAAGCAAATGATGCACATGCCTGTGTTTCGCAATTAATACCAAGCCAGAAGTATCTCGATCGAGTCGAGTCACGATATGCGCAGCAGACTTTAAGCCTATTCGCTGATAATATCCAATCAGCCGATTAGCCAAACTTCCCGAAGGATGTTCTCTGGAAGGAATGGTACTCACACCTGCCGGTTTATTTACTACAAGAAGGTTATCATCTTCATAAAGAATATCAAGGGGCAAGTCTTCCCCCTTCATGCCTTCACTCGGAACTTCTTCCGGGAAACCAATCTGAAGAATATCTCCTTCCTTTAGCTCATAGCGGACATTGACTTCCTGATTGTTCACTTTAATGATGCCGCCAGCAAATTTTATGTCAGTGAGTGCAGTTTTAGATATATCATTTTCTTTTAAAAATTCCCTGATTAACGAGCCCGCCTGCGGGGCAGTAATTTTCCATTGTAATTTAAAACGCGCCATGAGCTATAGGCTCCTGTTCTGTAAGAAGTAACGGGCTTATTAAAATAAGTGATTCACCTCAAGGTACCTTCTTCAATCAGCAACAAATGAATCGTGAACCCTTTTCCAGAATGGGAATGGCCTGAACCTGGCAAAACGGATTTTCTCATCTGCCACTCTGAATTGTATTGATTTTACATCTTTATGAAGAAGAGTCAAATGATCAATGGTAATCTGAAAATCCGGTTCATTCACAGGTTTCAGCATGCATGTATGGTGAGCCGGCAGTACCAGCGGAGAGCCCACTGTACGGAACACCTTGTTATTGATGGAAGCCATTTCAGCAAGCTGGATGGCAGGCAATGATGGATGCAGGATGGCACCCCCCAGCGCCTTATTATAAGCTGTACTGCCAGATGGAGTAGAAACACAAAGGCCATCTCCCCGGAACCGTTCAAAATGCTGGCCGCGTATTTCCACATCCATTACTAAAGTACCTTCCACCGCTTTGACTGTTGATTCATTCAATGCAAGATAACGGGTTTCTTTGCCGCCATGCTGGTAGCGGATAATTACTTCCAGGAGCGGATATTCAATCACCTGATACGGGGTTTTGGCAATTGCAATGACAAGCTTTTCGATTTCCTCCGGCACCCAGTCTGCATAAAACCCAAGATGGCCTGTATGTATACCCACAAACGCGGTCTTGTCCAGACGGCTGCTGTATCGGTGAAAGGCATAAAGTAAAGTGCCATCCCCGCCTACCGATATGACTATATCTGGCTCTTCTTCATCATAAGTAAGCTCGAAGTCCAATAAATAGGTTCTCATTTTGTGCATGAGTGTATTAGATTTTGAATCTCCTTTTGAGGTAATGGCAAATTTCATCTTATCCAAGCTCCTCTTTTATACGTTAGTTTTCTCCCTTTTGCTGCTTTTCCTTTTTCCTTGTAAAGAATGCCTGTGCATCCTGAATTTCACCGCGAATGAGTGACATTTCTTCATCAAGCCTGAAAGCAGCCTCTGCCGCTCTCTGGAGCCTCATCTGAATATCTTCAGGGAATTGGCCCTTATATTTATAATTTAAGGAATGTTCAACCGTGGCCCAGAAATTCATGGCAAGCGTTCTGATTTGAATCTCTGCGAGAATTTTCTTCTCTCCTTTTATTGTCTGAACAGGATAGCGGATCACGACATGATAAGAGCGGTAACCGCTTGCTTTTTTATGAGATATGTAGTCTCTTTCTTCAACAATTTCAAAGTCATTTCTTTTTCTTAATAGTTCGACCACTCTCTTAATATCATCTACAAATTGGCACATCATTCGAACACCGGCAATATCCTGCATTTCAGATTCCAATTTGTCGAGAGGAATGCCTTTTTGGTTTGCCTTATCAAGAATGCTTGCAATAGGCTTTACCCTCCCAGTAACAAATTCAATCGGAGAATGAGTAGAATCCATTTCAAATTGGCTTCTCATGCCTTTTAGCTTTATTTTTAATTCTTCTACCGCCTGCTTATATGGCGCCAAAAATAAATCCCAATGCTTCACCTGCAACACCACCAAATATCCGAAGTTAGATAAGCGCAAGCGCCTAGACCACCCCCGACTTCGAGAGGGGGTAACACAGCCTATTTCTTTATCCAAGTTTTTCGTAATTTAAACTTTAATTAAAATATGTTCTCAACTTTTTCTACCATTTCATTACCATAATTGCTGTTCCCGCGGATATTTTCTATTAAATCTCCTAATTCCTCATGAAAGCCTGCCAGTTCAATGCGATCACGATTACTATCAGAAGCAAAAACACGCATCTGGCCATCAAGTGCCTTTTTAAGTTCCGGCCAGACTGTTTCCGGAAGGGAAATATATGTATATTCATCATTTTGTTCTGCTATGTAAATAAATGAAAGGTTGTCGGAATCAGCCAATATTTGCTGCATGGCTGTTAAGCCTGAGACTGTTCCAGCTTCTATTCCCAAGATTAATTCATTTTCAATCCATTCTGCATTTAAAACTGTAAGTTTTTGTTTCATTTTTCTACCTCCATTGTCATTACCTATTCTATCGCAGATTTTAGGGACAGTAAAACCCCTGATTCATTTTTCACAGTTACAGTCCTGCGCCCCGAAAGTTTAGTCAAACATGAAGCAAACTCCCCTGATTGACTTTATCACAGCAATAAAAAAAATTTCAAAGATTGAAGTCCATGCTGATTAAGGAGATAATACAGAAAATCACTTATAGCTGAGGTGTAGAGGCTTGTCTAACAAAAATATTGAAATTGAATTTAAAAACATGGTTACCAGAGAAGAATTTTCCTTATTAATAGATTTTTTGAACTTAAGAAGCGAGGATTTTTCCGAACAGGAGAATCATTACTTCGATACACCGGATTTTTTATTGAAGGCTAAAGGGAGTGCCTTAAGGATCAGGCAGAAAAACGGCTCGTTTGAATTGACTCTTAAACAGCCCCACCCTGAAGGGCTGCTGGAAACTAATGAAAATCTTACTGAGTCCGAAGCTGCAGAGATGATTCAGACTGGGAAAATTCCCACTGAACAGATAATAAAATCCATAGAAGAGCTGGGCATAAAGACAGATAAACTTCAATACTTTGGTACTCTCGCAACAAAACGTGCCGAAAAGAAGTACATGAAAGGATTGGCTGTTCTTGATCACAGCCGCTATTTAAATAAGGAAGATTTTGAGTTAGAATATGAAGTGGATAACAGGAATGAAGGTGAATTGACTTTTCTTAATTTGCTTAAACAGCTTAACATTCCTGTCAGGAAGACCGAAAATAAAATTAAGAGGTTTTATAAAGAAAAATACAGACAGCAAAAGGCTTAATAGAAATACACCTTTTGCCAAGGAGCAATACAATGAACGTAGATCAGTTAAAAATATTGATGGAGATGCAGGCACTGCAAGGTTTTAATAATTCTAAGCAAACGAATACTTCAAACCCTTTGTTTCAAGAGCTATTGGCCGGGTTAGCTTCGGAAAGCCCCAGTTCATCACTTCAAGTCACAGAAGGACTTGGAGCAGTTGCGTCCCTGGAACCTTATATTAGCGCTTTACAAACAGATGCCCTTACAGCTGCAGCTCTTCCGCCCCTTAAACTAACCAAATTTGCCGAAACATCAAAAAATGATTTTGATGATCTGATTCAAAAAGCATCAGATCTGTTTAATGTACCGGTTAATCTGATTAAGTCAGTCATTAAACAGGAATCAAACTTCAATCCGAATGCAGTCAGCCATGCAGGTGCTTCCGGGTTAATGCAGCTTATGCCTGATACAGCCAAGGGGCTTGGCGTTGAAAATATCTTCGACCCTGCAGAGAACATTTTTGCCGGAGTCAAATATTTACGGCAAATGATGGACAGGTATGGGGATAATGTTCAACTTGCACTCGCTGCCTATAATGCCGGACCTGGAAATGTAGATAAATACGGAGGAGTCCCGCCTTTTAGAGAAACACTGAATTACATAAAGAAAGTAACCTCATCGTTTATGGCTTAAGGTTAATTTCAGCCGCCCGAATGTACCGGGCGGCTTTTTCTATTCCTTTTTTAGCGAATGTTTCGGATTGACGCCATGTGCTTTATCCATACTATAAGAAAAGCGCAAGCGCCTTGCCCACGAAGGAACGCAGACTAAGAACGCTACGTCTGCATGGCCCCCATCCTGGGGGCCGAGGGGGCAGGCGCTTGCGCTAGACAGTTACCTGCTTCAGAATTTATACATTTTCTTATTAAAAAAAGAGTCCAGGATTCGTCAAAAGGGCTCAGTAAGCTATTTGTTTGAGATATAAATCCCTCATTGATAGAATATAAAGAGATCACATCACTCAATATCAATATTAAATAGGAAGATTTTTTTACAAACGAATTAACTCATAAAAGGAGTTTTAAATATGGCCGAGAAAATGCACACTCCCTTCGACGCTATTGGTGAGGAAAATCTTCACCAGCTAATTGACGCTTTTTACCGGCGCGTAGGACAACATCCTGATCTCGTTCCTATTTTTCCAGATGACCTGACAGAGACTGCCAGAAAACAAAAGCAGTTTATGACGCAGTATTTAGGGGGACCTCCTTTATATACTTCAGAACATGGACATCCTATGCTTCGGGCGCGGCACATGCCTTTTCCCATAACGGAAACGCGGGCAAGGGCCTGGCTTTCATGCATGAATGAAGCAATGGACGAAATTAGGCTGCATGGTCGCTTGAGGGAAGACTTTTTTGCAAGGCTTGTACTCACTGCCCAGCATATGATCAATACACCTGAAAACGGTGTGAAAGGTGAAAGCTCGTGAATAAGCCAGAATCCAATGAAAACAGGCTTACGTCTCCACATTGCCACGGCAGTGAAAAAAAGCCCATAGAAGTCTATATGTTTGTTGATCCCCTTTGCCCAGAATGCTGGGCTTTGGAGCCAATCTTAAAAAAGCTCCTGATTGAATACGGCCGCTATTTTTCCATAAAGCATGTATTAAGCGGCAGACTGGCAACGTTAAATATGGGGAAAAAACAAAACTACGAAAACATTGCTGATTTGTGGGAGAAAACAGCAAGCCGCTCTGGAATGTCATGTGACGGGAACGTCTGGTTCGAAAATCCGATTTCTTCCCCCCACCTTGCTTCGGTTGCAATTAAAGCTGCGGAATTGCAAGGGAGAAAAGCTGGCATCAGATTTTTACGCAAGCTTCAGGAGGTCTTATTTCTTGAAAAGCAGAATGTATCTAATTTTGAAGTACTAAAGGATTGTGCAAAGGAAGTCGGTCTGGATGTAGTAGAATTTGTTTCAGATATTCATTCAGATAGTGCAGCAAAGGCTTTTCAATGCGATTTAAAAATTACTTCTGAAATGGATGTTCAAGAAATACCTACTCTTGTCTTTTTTAATGAAAATATAGAAGATGAAGGCATCAAAGTCACCGGATATTATCCCTATGAAATTTATGAACAGATTTTAGAGGAAATGCTTCCTGCTAAACCTGAGCGTGCTCCTCTGCCGCCCCTTGAATATTTCTTAAAATACTTTAAGCTAGTGGCCAGCAAGGAGATCTCCGTTGTATATAATATGTCCGACAGCGAAGTGAACAGGGAAATGAAAAAGCTGCAGCTAAAGCAAATAGCTGAATATGTACCTGCAAAATACGGTAATTTCTGGAGATATTCAGGGTAATTTAAAGCTGTGCAATATGCACAGCTTTATTTTTTCGATGAAAAAAACCATGCTCTTCATACGCACGGCTTTTTCAGGGTTTTTATACGAACAAAGGGGATGGGAGAAATTTTTCACGTCCAAACAAAAGGGGTAAATGTTTGCATGTGATCAACTTCACATCTGTAATATATCATGAGGTGAAAGAAAATGACAATAAGTTTGTGCTTTTTTTCACAATATTGTCAAAATCAAGTCATGACCTGCTGGACAACCGCATAAACTAATACGGATGTAAACATTGCCAAGGAGGAGAATGCAATATGAAAAAACTGCCTGTATTATTGATGATGCTGCTCATCTTGCTCTCCTTTATTTTAAATATTCTCGGATTGATGAAACTTATCCCCATTTTCATCACTTCGCCTATCTTATTTATTTCTCTCCTGATTTTATTTTTATATTTGAATGACCGAAGGAGATTTAAGGGGTTTTGAACTGTACATAAAAGGTGCCAGACAAACGCCTGGCACCTTTTACGACCAGCGCAAGCAGCCTACCCCCTCGAGGTGAGGCCCGCAAGGATGGGGGTCATGCAGACGATGCCACAGGACAAAGAAAGCTACGGCAGCAATACATCGCACGACCGAAAGCGGTTGCTTTTGGGAGGACGCGGCGTTCTTAGTCTGCGTTCCTTCGTGGGCAAGGCGCTTCCGCTTTTCTATTTAAGAAAGCAAGCTTTCCATTTCGTTAAGTTTTTCTTCAAATACTTTGCAGGCATCTTCAATCGGCTTGCTGCTCGTCATATCAACACCGGCTTTCTTTAATACCTCAATTGGATAATCTGAGCTGCCGGATTTCAGGAATTCAATGTATCTGTCAACAGCAGGCTGGCCTTCTTGAAGAATTTGCTTGCTTAATGCAGTTGCCGCACTGAAGCCTGTTGCATATTGATATACATAATAATTATAGTAGAAATGCGGGATTCTGGACCATTCCAGGCCGATTTCCTCATCAATCACGATGTCTTCTTCCCCAAAATATTTCTTATTGAGTTCATAATATTCTTTCGTCAGTGAATCTGCAGTCAAAGCTTCATTGTTTTGCGCCTTTTGATGGATGAGATGTTCAAACTCTGCAAACATTGTCTGGCGGAAAACAGTTCCTCTAAAGCCTTCAAGATAATGATTCAGCAAATACAAACGCTTCTTATCATCATCTATTGTTTTAAGCAGATAATCATTTAAGAGGGCTTCATTACAAGTAGATGCAACTTCTGCAACAAAAATTGAATAGTTTCCATATGGATATGGCTGATATTTTCTTGTGTAAAAGCTGTGAACAGAATGTCCAAATTCGTGGGCAAGGGTAAATAGATTGTTCACATTGTCCTGCCAGTTCATCAGTATATATGGATTTGTGCCATATGTTCCAGATGAATAGGCACCGCTTCTTTTGCCCTTATTCTCATGAACATCTACCCAGCGATTTTCAAAGCCCTCTTTTAAAATATTCAAATAGTCCTCGCCAAGCGGCTTCAGTCCTTTTAAGATGAGATCTTTTGCTTCATTATACGGGATTTCCATTTTTACTTCTTTCACTAATGGAGTATAAAGATCATACATATGAAGCTCCTCAACCCCCAGAACCTTCTTCCGGAGTTTAACATATCGATGCAGCAAATGCAGATTATCGTTTATGGTATTGACTAAATTTTCATAAACGCTTTCGGGAATATTGTTCGCAGCAAGGGCAGCATGGCGCGCAGATTCATAATTCCGGATTTTGGCATTGAAATTATCCTTTTTAACATTTCCGCTTAGAGTGCTTGCGAATGTATTGCGGAACTTTCCATAAGTCTCATATACCGCTTTGAAGGCATCATGGCGGACACGCTGCTCATCACTTTCGAGAAAACGGATGAATCTTCCATGAGTAATTTCGACCTCTTCACCATTTTCATCTTTAATGGATGGAAACTCCAAATCAGCATTATTCAGCATGCCAAATGTATTGCTCGAAGCCCCAAGCACCTCGGAAGCCTGGGCAAGCAGGGATTCCTGCTCAGCAGTTAATACATGAGGCCTTTGAAGATTAATTTCCTCAAGCGAATGTTTATATAATTGCAGCTCAGTTTTTTCCTCTAAAAACCCGGCAATCTTCTCTTCATCTTCAGCCAGCAATTCAGGAACAATATACGCGAGTGCACTTGCAGCTTCTGAATATAAATTTTTAATTTTGTCGTCCTGGCCCTGATAAAATGAGTTTGTTGTATCCTGGTCATAACGCATATGGGCATATGTATAAAGCTTCCCAAGGTGCGAAAGTAAATGATCCTGGAACTGCAGCGCTTCATATAATGTTTCAGCACTTTCCCCAAGCCTGCCTTGATACTTGCCTGCATTAGGGATTAGCTTCTGCACTTCATTATATTCCTTGTCCCAATCCTCATCAGAAGGGAAAATATCCTCCAAGCGCCAGGTATCTTCTTGTGAAATCTCATTCCTTGCTGGCAGTTTCTTTACAGTTGTCTCATTAGTCATTCATTCATCCTCCATTCAAAAGTCCCATTACACTATCTTCTCTTTCAAGAAAAAAATTCCTTCTTTTCAAAGAGCGAATGTGCAAATGTTTGATTATTTTATGTTAAATAGATCTTTTTCATTTATTGCCCTGCAAAATGCTTTGTGTGATACCCCTATAAAAATCCTCCTCTCTTTGGAGAAGACAGGAGTAATTATCAGGCTCTCCATATGACGCAGTTCTTTTGTACAGACCGTTTCCAGTTTGTTTAACAATATTTAAGTTGATAAGGACATCCAGATATTCTTTAACTGCCAAGACTTCGGAACCGGTTTGAATTAGTGGTATTGACCTGACTTTAATATCGCTATTCTTTACCCTATTGCGAAAGGCTGCAACCATTCGCGCATGAGAAAACGGTCTTTCTTTGCCGATGACATCCATGTATAAGTAGGTCTGCCACTGTATGGGTGGGGTTTCAATAAATGGAGAATGACGTACAGGAAGGCCAATTTCAGGCGGGAGAAAAGCAGGAGCAATTGAGCGGGAGTATAAATCCTGAAGAAAGTTATTTTTATAAGCACCGCTATTTTGAGCCAGGAAATTCTTTATTTTTCGAATTTCATTTTTCCATTCACTTATGTTTAAATCATTTTTAAAATATGGATCAAATAAAAAATCTGCATCAGCATGGCTGATTGTTTTCACATCGTAATTCGCGTAGGCATTTCTGACTGTTAGGGGCTGGATTTGGCGGATATTGATAAAGGACTTTGTATGGGGGCAAAATGAAGGGATTACCCAATTGCCTGAAGCTGTTTGCCGAAGAAAAAAGTACTGGAAAGCAGATAAAGAAATTTTTGATTTGCCGATCCGTTTAATATTTTTTCCTGCCAGTATCCATATTGGAACTATACCTGACTGAAAATATGCTTGTGACCGTTTTTTAAATAACTCCTCTGAAATGATTGAACATTGATATTCAAGTGCATAATTTACGCCTTCATAATGGACACCTATATCTGGCCGCTGGGAAATGTCCGGATAGTATGGCTCCAGAATTGGATTTAACCCTTTTTTCTTTAGCCATTGAAACAAAAGCAACTTTCCAGAAATATGGTATTCAGATTCCCTTTCATAGCTTTCTGGACATTCAGAACCCTTTTTGTGGCTAAAATGCGGGATTCTCTTATTTCCGATCTTCATAATTACTTCCGCTTTGCATTCGGGGCAGAAAAAAGTGTGCTTTTCCCTATATTGCTGTAAATCCGGGATACTGCGTGAACCTAAAAGACTTATTCGAACCCCTTTCTCTGTTGCGGCGACTAACAAATGATCATCTCCTTTCTATGCTAAACGTTCTTTATTTAATTGCTAAATTCCTTTATAGCTTGCAAATTCTTTTTGAGCTTTTTTTGTGCAAACATATACATTTGTTCATTTCTGCATGAAACAGGTCTGACACGAGTGCCTTAACCAAAATAAAGCCGATTTCAAAAATGAAATCGGCTTTGCTGAACTATTTAAAATGTTTTCTCAAATTTTCAAAAACATTATTTTCTATAATCAATTTACCGTATTCCATTACACGGTGAATAGTTGTGCTAGTTTCGTGCCCGTACTCCAGGAGAATACTTAGCATGTTATCTATATCATCCTCTTCAAAAAGCTCTTCAGAGAACTCTGCGAATAAATAATACTTCCCTTCAAAGGAATATAATTTTGTAGTAATGGAATCAAGAATTGACTGCTTTGATAATGAAATAACGTCTTCAAAATCTTTAAAGGATAATAAGAACTCAAGATCTCCTTCATATCCAGGATCATCATCATCAGATTTACGGAAATGATGATCAAGCATTTCCTCTATATGTTCATCCACAGGCAAATCTTTCACTTTTTCATCCGGGACAGGAAGCTCAAACTTCTGGCCATCCTTTGAAAGCTGAGCCTTTGTTACAAGAACCTCCAGACCCTTATCCAATGCCTGAACCTGAATCCATAAAGGTCCTTCAACAAGAAATTCTTCCTCCTGATGGACTTCATCCATCATTTCCCAAAAGAGTTCCTCACTCCGCTCACGATTGTACCAAATCTCTTCACGGTCAAAGCCTCTTTCTTCTATATCAAGATAAGAAATATAAAATTTAACTGTATGATCATTAATACGTTCGATTTCCATGCAGCAACTCTCCCTTCTGGCTATGATTGAAGGGACTAAATACCCCCAGCAGTCATGTGTTATCCATTTACCCGTAAATCAATTGGCTAATCCCCGATTTAATTGAAGGTAAACTGTATTTTGCACCTTGTACTTTTATTTTATGACAAATTGAGCATAAAGGGAATTAAAAAGTCATATGTTTAGAAAAACCGTTAAATGCCTATATTGTCGCAAGGATTCATCCTTATCTAATCTGACTGTAACTGTATATTCTCATATTATATCCATTTTCCTTGTTCTTTTTCACATAACAAACAAAAAGACCTTCTTCTGTTGACAGAAAGAAGGCCTTTTAATTTTAAGTATAATTGAATAAGTTTGTCATTTCACAATCTAGACTTGAGCTAATGTCTCAGTTTTTATATTAAACAGTGTTAATTAACCATGCGCTGTGCTTCACGCAACTGGTAAGTGCGAACTTTTCTTGGAAGGAATCGTCTTATTTCGTCCTCATTATATCCAACCTGCAGACGTTTTTCATCAAGAATGATTGGACGGCGAAGCAGCCCAGGGTTTTCCTTGATCAGCTCAAATAAATCTTGGAGAGGCATTGATTCAAGGTTTACATCAAGCTTTTGAAATGTCTTTGAGCGAGTAGAAATAATTTCATCGGTTCCATCTTCAGTCATGCGCAAAATTTCTTTAATCTCATCAATTGATAGCGGTTCTGAAAAGATATTTCTTTCTTTATAGGCAATCTCATGTTCTTCTAACCATGATTTAGCTTTCCTGCAAGATGTACAACTTGGTGAAGTGTATAATGTGACCATTTTACAAATTCACACTCCTTAAATTAGACATATATGAAACTATCTGAGATTTATATTTGTTTAATCAAATATTTCTAGAGTATTCTAGATTAAAATAACTTTAATCAAGGAATTTATATTATTTATTATACACCAAACAATATCTATTTGGTATAACTTTTTATAAATATGATAAAAGTATTAAACATTTATTAAACAAATGGATTAAGAATTAGAATCTACTTAATAAGACGAATGAACAAGCAAAAAGTTTCATTTTTTTATATCTTTTTTGCTATAATTTCTTCCATAAAGTCTCTTAAGCCTTTAGCTCAAGGGGATTTTATGTATTAAACTATTTTATTTATACTAAATTATTCTTTATATACCCTTATGAATTTTGATTAAACCTATAATTAATATTAACATTTTCTCAATTAATAAATGAAAATGAAAACACAGCCATTTACAAAAATGGCTGTGTTTTCCCAATTCTTAAAGATCCTCCAATACATCCGTCCCATTTTTATTTTGCTCATAGGTCAGGACCTCATCTACAGGCTGATAGGACTTCCCATAGAAATGTGCATCTCTGTATGTGTGTATCATTTCATATGTTTTCCTCATGGCTTCATAAATCATTTCTTCACTTTCATTCTCAGGGGACCAATATAGAATTTCCATTGTATTGATTTCATTGGTTGCAAGAGACCGGCGGCTGTAACCAATTGATTGTGCATGCTCAAACCCTTCTCTTTTATAGAACCGAAGGCGCTTTTCTGTATCCGTGTCTTCATAATCAACCGGTTCAACTTCCAAAATGATCGGCTTGCCTTTGGCTTTCAGCTTTTGAAGTAATTTATGGCCAAGTCCCTGTCCTCTGGATTCCTTCGAAACAAACAGATAATCAATAAACACAAAGTTATCCAGTTCCACATACATAAGAACATGGTGTGGACCTTCATCTTTATGATAAATGTCTGACCGTTCCTTTAATAAGGTTTCCATATGTTCTCTGGATTTCATTTCTTCAATAGGGAAATATTGATTCAGTTTTTCATACCAATGCATGGATCTTCTCCTTTTTTGCTTACAAACGATAAACTGTTTATAAAGCATGAATATTTATTCCAGCATGATAAGCTCCCAGCTTTCCTTTCCACTCACTTTTAAGTTAGCCTTTTATACTTATTTCCAATCAGATAAAGTATTTGTGGAATTACCCCTTTTAATACTCGAAAATTTCGAATAAAATAAGATCAGGGATGTTTATACACTAATCACAGGAAACTGTGAAAAGAAAGATGGAGGTTTATCATGGTTGGTTACATAACTGATTTAACAATTGTTGCGCTGCTCATAATTGGATTTACTGCCTTATTAGGTGTACTAACTAATGGTATAGGAGAAAAGGTATTTGGCGGTAAAAATAAATCCGAATTCGTGGATCAATCTGCAAGGGTGCAGACTGGATGGAAAAGCGTAGGCGGAAAGAAAAAGCAGTAACCTATGCCTCTATACTATGATATCGTATTCAAGAATGGTGTCAAATGATATGTAACTTAATTAATTGATAAACAAAGCCAGAAGGAGGCCAAAATAATCGGCCTCTTTCTGGCTTTTATGGTGTATAATCCACTTTTGGTGTATACGAATTACCCGCATTCCATAAAAGGAATTCATGAATTCCCTGTTCGTTCAGTGCCTTTATTTGAGCTTCAACCTCGGCTTTTCCATACTTCTTATAATTTCCGGCTCCTAAATATGAAGCTGTAAAATCCTGCAGCCACGGTCTCGAAACAGGTGGACTATCCAACTCTTCCAACTTCTTATTCTCAAGTTTTGCATATTCAGAAACCAGCTTATAAGGATCCAGATCTGGTTTGGCAATTCCGAAATAGGAAGACCAGTGACTTGGATAAATCATAGAAGAAATTACATCTACCTGTTCTGAGATTTTAGAAAAATTTTGACCAATTCCCGGAGCTTCAGGAAGGGTAGCCGTGTAACCAAAGATATCAACCGAAACCTTTACTCCATATGGCTCAAGCTGCTTCCTTGCATACTCAACAAAGTCTGTAACCGCGCTTACACGCTTCTGAACATTTTCAATCCTAAGATTTTCATATTCACCCATACTGTATTTCAAAGAGCTGTCACGGTGTTCAAATCCTTCAGGAAACCGGACATAATCAAATTGAATTTCCTGAAATCCCATTTTTGCAGCTTCAATTGCAATTCCCACATTGTAATCCCAAACTTCTTTTAAGAATGGATTTACAAATGATTCACCTCTGCCATTCTTCCATACTGTATTTCCTTCTTTATAAGACCATTCCGGCTTTTTATTTGCAAGGACAGAATCTTTGAAAACAACTACCCGAGCAATCGGATAAATTTGCTTCTCTTCCATGACTTTCATAATTTTCTTTGTATCCTTTATGTAAGGTTTTCCAATTTCTTTATATGGTGAGCTGTCTTCGGGAATATAAGTAAGATTTCCCCAATCGTCCTTAATATCGATTACCATCGCATTCAAATCGGTATCTTCCATCAATTTCACCAGGTTATTAAACTTTGCGCCGCCAGCAGAATGCCCGGTGACATATACCCCCCTTACAGCATCAGGATATTGAAAATGATAGCCGGAGTCAAATTGGAATCTGCTTATTTTTTCTGGCAGTGCCTTCACAAGCGAAACATGTTCCCTTTGCGGATTTCGGCCTGGTTCCTGGTTATCCTGTTCTTTTGCCTCCCCCGGCTGGGCAGGAATGAATAGACCTGACACTAACATTAAGGCAGCAGCAAAATGTACTGACTTTTTCAAATGTGATGCCCCCTTTATTGAAGTTCTGCTTGTTGTTACCTCCATTATAAAATTATTTCAATGAATTAAGAACTATCTATATACTAAATTATCTTTATAAGTGTTCTTTAAACCAATAATAATAAAAAAATATTAAAATGCTGTTTAATTAAGCAAATTGACGGAAAAATATAAATAATCGAAAATTATAATAGTAATGTTCTAGAAAATGTTGTATTATATACTAAAGCTTGCGTTAGCGAATAAACGTGTTAAAGAGATATTTCTACTCTCTACATATATAACTGAGCATTTTACATCTTGGTAACTCCTTTTTGTATAAAAGGATTAACATAAGTTTAGCAAACACTTACTTTTCCAGGATGTAAAAAACGATCTCAGTTGAGATCGTTTTTTGTTATTTGGCATATTTGGCTTTTAATTCGTTATACTCTTTTTCAGAACAGTAAACAAAATGTCCCGGAGTAATTTCACGCATTTCCAGCTTTTCATTGTCAGCATAATTGTGAACTGCTGGATCATAGGATTTTCTTCTGCGGGAACGTTCCGTTTCCGGATCCGGAAGCGGAATAGCTGACAGCAGTGATTGAGTGTAAGGGTGCATTGGGTTTGTATATAAATCTTCTGCTGGCGCAAGCTCTACCAGTTTACCGAAATACATTACACCAATACGATCGCTGATGTACTTAACCATTGATAAGTCATGAGCGATAAACAGGTATGTCAATCCTTTTTCACGCTGCAGTTTTTTCATAAGGTTTACTACCTGAGCCTGGATGGAAACGTCCAATGCAGAAATTGGCTCATCGGCAATAATGAATTCAGGGTCAACCGCAAGCGCGCGGGCAATCCCGATACGCTGTCTCTGTCCGCCTGAGAATTCATGAGGGTAACGGTTAGCATGCTCTTTGTTCAAACCGACTGTTTCCAAAAGCTCATAAACCCTCTCCATACGTTCCTTTTTGCTCTTTGCCAAACCGTGGATATCGATGCCTTCAGCAATAATATCGGCAACTGTCATGCGCGGATTTAAGGAAGCATAAGGATCCTGGAAAATCATTTGCATTTTCCGGTTAAACTTTTTTAGTTCTTTTGCAGACTTTTTGCCGTGAACATCTTCACCTTCAAAAAGAACTTGACCATCTGTTGCATCGTATAATCTGATAATGGTTCGTCCAGTAGTTGATTTACCGCAGCCAGACTCACCTACAAGTCCAAGGGTCTCTCCCTTAAAAATATCAAAAGTAATCCCATCAACTGCTTTTACCATATTTGGACGGCCTACATTAAAATGCTGTTTTAAATTTTTAATTTCGAGCAATTTTTCTGCCATTTTTATTTTCCCTCCTTCACTAATACAGGCTTTTCAAATGTGGAGGATAAATGGCGCATACGTCTTTTTACTGCTTCCGGCGGCTCAACCTTGGGAGCATCCGGGTGCAGAAGCCATGTTTTTGCAAAATGTGTTTCTGAAATTTGGAACATCGGCGGCTCTTCTTCAAAGTCAATTGCAAGTGCATATTGATTTCTGGCTGCAAATGCGTCTCCCTTTGGAGGATTCGTCAGATCTGGAGGAGTTCCAGGTATTGCCGCTAATTCAGCTTTATCATCATTTTCTAAGCTTGGCATTGATGCAAGCAATCCCCATGTATAAGGATGACGCGGGTCATAGAAAATTTCATCCACAGTGCCCATTTCAACAATCTGGCCAGCATACATTACAGCTACACGGTCCGCGACATTTGCAACAACACCCAGATCGTGCGTGATAAAGATAATAGATGTATCCATTTTATTTTGAAGATCTTTCATAAGCTCCAGGATTTGCGCCTGAATAGTAACATCAAGAGCTGTTGTCGGCTCATCAGCAATAAGCAGCTTTGGATTGGCTGCAAGAGCAATCGCAATCATTGCACGCTGTCTCATACCGCCAGAGAATTCATGAGGATATTGATTAACTCTTTTCTCAGGCATTGGAATACCAACAAGTCTCAGCAATTCAATTGCTCTGTTTTTGGCATCAGTCTTCGTCATATTTTGATGTTTAATCAAAACTTCCATTATCTGATTTCCAATTCTCATCGTTGGATTCAAAGACGTCATTGGATCTTGGAAAATCATACTGATTTCTTTACCGCGAATTTTTTCCATTTGTTTTTCTGTTTTAGGTACAATGTCTTCACCATTCAACAGGATTTGCCCGCCTGAAATTCGGCCTGGCGGCATAGGTATTAACTTCATAATAGACTGGGAAGTAACACTTTTGCCTGACCCTGATTCACCAACAATCGCAAGAGTCTCTCCCTTATGAAGGTCAAAGCTGACTCCCCGGACTGCTTTTACTGTACCTCCATATGTTTGGAATGAGACTTCTAAATTTTTTACTTCAAGTAATTTTTCCATGTTCTCACTCCTTTATTTACGCATCCTTGGATCTAGAGCATCACGCAAGCCATCGCCAACTACGTTAAAAGCAAAAATCGTTAAACAGATAAACGTAGCAGGGAAGAATAAGCGCCATGGGTAGTAACGCATAGCCGGCAATCCATCATTTGCCATTGTTCCCCAGCTCGCTATCGGCGGTGTTAATCCAAGGCCAATAAAGCTTAAGAATGCTTCAGTAAAAATGGCAGAAGGGATCGTTAGCGTCATTGTGACTAGAATTGGTCCCATTGAATTTGGAATTAAGTGTTTGCCCATAATTCTGCTTGTATTTGCACCAAGCGTTTTGGCTGCCAGGACATATTCCTGACTTTTAAGAGATAGCACCTGACCGCGGACAATACGGGACATATTAATCCATCCTGTAATAGACATTGCTATGATCATAGTAGACAATCCCTGTCCAAGCACAACCATTAACAAGATTACTAATAATAAATAAGGTACACCATATAAAATATCGGCAAAGCGCATCATACCTTCGTCTGTGCGTCCGCCCTTATAACCGGCAATACCGCCCCAAAGTACACCAATAATCAAATCAATTACAGCTGCTGCAACTCCAATAAAGATGGAAATTCGTGCACCTTCCCAAGTACGGGCAAATACATCACGTCCAAGATCATCTGTACCAAACCAATGTTCAGAAGAAGGCGGCTGGTTTTTGTTGCTAAGATCATTTGATGCATAGTCATATGGAGTCATATATGGTCCAAAGATTGCCATGAAGATAAGCAGTCCTAATAATACTAATCCAAACACGGCAAGCTTGTTTTTTCGGAATCGAATAAATACATCTTTCCAAAAAGAAAGACTAGGCTTTGAAATTTTTTCTGCTTCACCAAGCTGTGTTCCAACTAACTTGAACTTATCTTTCGAAATCTGCATAATTACTCTCCTTTCTTCCCGCCAGCAAGTTTGATGCGTGGGTCGATGATTCCGTATGCAATGTCAACAAGGAGAATAGATACAAGCAACAGAATACTGTAGAAAACTGTTACACCCATAATTACCGTATAGTCACGATTGTTGATACTTGTTACAAAGTGTGCACCAAGTCCAGGAATACCGAAGATTCTTTCAATAACGAAACTTCCTGTTAAAATACCTGCAGTTAATGGTCCCATATAAGTTACAACAGGTAAAAGGGCATTACGGATCGTATGTTTTACTGTAATTACTCCCCTGCTTAAACCTTTTGATTTAGCAGTCTTAATATAATCATTCGCCAGAACTTCAAGCATGCTCGAACGAGTTAACCGGGCTATAAATGCCATCGGTGTCGAAGCCAGTGCAACGGCTGGAAGAACGGTGTGCATAAATGATTCCCATCGTGCAACAGGGAAAATCCCCATTTTTATTGCCAGGAAATATTGCAGGAATGATGCCATGATAAAGGAAGGTACAGAGATACCTAAGACAGCTACAATCATCGCTGTGTAATCCGGCCATCTATTATGTTTTAATGCCGCAATGATTCCTAAGAGAACTCCTACTGCAACGGCGATAAAAATGGCTTCCATTCCGAGAAGAAATGAAACAGGAAAACCTTCATTAATCAAGTCGTTTACAGTTTGGCTTTTATATTTAAATGATGGTCCAAAATCCCAGTTGACAATTCGAACCAGATACTCCCAATACTGTGCATACCATGGCTTGTCCAGCCCAAAGTGAGCATTCAGGTTTGCTTCAATTTCGGGAGGAAGTTTTTTCTCAGATGCAAAAGGGTTTCCGGGTGCAATGCGCATGAAGAAAAACGTTGCTGTAACAATCATCCAAAGAGACAGAAGCATGTACACCAAGCGTTTCCCAATATATTTCGCCATTGTCAAACACCTCCAATTTATTGCAATGCCTTAATCAGAAACGAAGGTATATGGGATTGAGCATCCCATATACCTTTCGTAAGTTTAGCTATGTTTATTCGAAGTGTGCCCACTTATACTGGACATCACCCAGGCCGGATACTGCAACATCTTTAAGGTTCTCAGCCTGTACCCAGTTATTAGTATAGAAATAGATTGGAGCTACTGGCATATCTTCCATGAAGATTGCTTCAGCATCCTTCAATAACTGCTGGCGAGCTTCAGGGTCAGTTTCTGTTGCAGATTTAGCAAGCAGATCCTGGAACTCTTTGCTTTCCCATCCAGTATTGTTGTTACCGCCATCAGCGTCACGGTACATTTCTAAGAAGTTGATTGCATCGTTAAAGTCACCCAACCAGCCCAAACGAGCTACTTGGTAATCCATTTGGTCTAATTTATCAAGATATACATTCCACTCTGAGTTATCTAGAGTTACTTCAACACCAAGATTCTGCTTCCACATATCCTGAACTGCCTGGGCAATCTTTTGATGTGCTTCAGAAGTGTTGTAAGAAAGATTTACAGCTGGAAGTTCAGAAGCATCTTTCAATCCAAGCTCTTCTAAACCTTTTTGTAAGTATTCCTTAGCTTTTTCTACATCATTGTCAGGGAAATAACCCTTTTCGTTTTCTTCAAACATTGATGGAGGGACAATCGCCATTGCTGGAAGCTGTTCACCCTGAAGGATGTTGTCAATTAGCTCCTGACGGTTGATGGCATGTGCAAATGCTTTACGGATATTAACGTTATTAAATGGTTCTACAGTTGTATTAAACTTGTAATTGTAAATACCTGCGATTGGCTGTGTCACTAAGCGGCCTTCGTCTTTAAGAGCCTGCATAGCGTCAGTTGGAAGGGCACCTGTTGGAGCTCCAGCCCAATCCAATTCGCCATTGTCAAACATAGATAATTCAGTGTTAGGATCATTGATCATAACCATTTCAATGCTGTCAAGCTTAACTGTTTCAGCATCCCAGTATGTTTTGCTCTTTTCAAGAACAATTTTGTCACTGTGAGACCATTCAACCATATGGAAAGGTCCGTTAGTTGTAAAGTTTTCACCAGCATCAGTTGCCCATTCTGGGTTAGCTTCAGCGATTTTGCTGTTAACCGGTAAATAAGTATAGAAAGCTGTTAATTCTTCGAAGTAAGGAGTAGGGTTTACTAATTTTACTTCTAAAGTTTTGTCATCGATAGCTTTAACGCCAACAGCATCCTTTTCACCTGTGCCTGTGTTGAAAGCTTCAGCGCCTTCAATGTAGTAAAGCTGGTATGCATATGTTGAATTGTTAGCAGGATCCAATGCCCACTTCCAAGCATATTCAAAGTCTTTGGCTGTTACTGGGTCTTCATTTGACCATTTAGCATCGCGAATTGTGAATGTATAAGTTTTTCCGTCTTCTGATACTTTAATGTCTTCTGCCATTGCATTTTCAGGCTTACCATCTTGATTGATGCGAGTAAGACCTTCCAACACGTTACGAAGTACAGTTCCAGAAGTTGAATCCTGTGCTAGACCTGGGTTTAAAGATGGTGGTTCAGTGTTGATATTTACTCTTAATTCCTGCGGTACATCAGACTTTCCGCCGTCGTCGCCGCCTTTGTCGCCGCCATCAGCATTGTCTCCGCCGCCGCTGCACGCAGCAAGGAACATGCTTAGCACTAGCAGCATGCTAAAAAAGATCGATAATCTTTTGTTCACGGTATTAACCCCCTATTTAATTTCCTCAAACAATATCCTTACGCTTGCATTTCACAAAAACACAACTGTGCGCCCCAGATATATTGCTCAAATAGTCTGTTAATTAAATTTAAAAAATTTGCAGACTATTTAGAAGGCAACAAAAAAAGCAAGTTTATATTCTCTTAAAGATAGATTATCCCTATATTCTGATAATTCAGATTAAAAGAAGTAATCTATAAGATGTAAGCTATAAACTTACTCAATATGCACCATACTCTCACTATCTGGAGTGATATAGTTTTGTTTTAAATGTAACAAAATCGTAAAGATTATGTTTGTTACGTTTATTATAAATAGTTTAAAAACTTATTGCAAGTGGCTTTTTGTACATGCAATCCAATCGAGTATGACATTTTTCGTCAAAAAGTCTTATAAATTAAGATTTTTAAGATTTTAAAAAAATTTTTCTTTTTATGTTTTTTTGCTATTTTAATAGGAATTATCACCCATATATTGTCAAATACAGCCTTGAAATAGAGGCTATCGATACTTTCATTTTTCGCTTTATTAACTTGATTTTTGTATCCGTATAGTTTAACTTATTATATAATATAAATAAAAATTAATTATCTAGTCGGCAATGAAAAAAGAGTAGTACATTTACTGAGGGTTTAACAGAGAGTCTGTGGAAGGTGCAAACAGGCAGCCCGGTAAATCGAATGGACTTTTGAGCTTCTGAATTTTCAGGCGTTTCCCTGCGTTATCGGGGACCTATGCATTATTCTGCATAGGGCAGAGTGACTCAGTATTTGAGTAATTAGGGTGGCAACGCGGACCATTCGTCCCTATTTTATAGGGATGAATGGTTCTTTTTTATGCTTTTTTATGCTTAGAGCATAAAAATTTATCCTCACCGCCTGTCAATTCATGATCTTTTAAGCCGATTAAAGGAGGAAAAACATGAAAACTATATTTTCCGGCATCCAGCCCAGCGGTACAATTACCCTTGGGAATTATATCGGTGCCATGAAGCAATTTGTTGAACTGCAGAATGATTACAATTGCTATTTTTGCATTGTTGACCAGCACGCAATAACAGTTCCACAGGACAGACTGGAATTAAGAAAAAACATCCGAAGCCTGGCTGCTCTATATTTGGCTGTTGGAATTGACCCGGAGAAATCCACCCTATTCATTCAGTCGGAAGTCCCAGCCCATGCCCAGGCAGGATGGATGATGCAATGTGTTTCTTACATCGGCGAGCTCGAACGCATGACCCAATTCAAAGACAAATCAGAAGGTAAAGATGCCGTTTCTGCAGGACTGCTGACCTATCCCCCTTTGATGGCTGCCGATATCCTTCTATACAACACTGACCTGGTTCCGGTTGGAGAGGATCAAAAGCAGCACCTGGAATTAACGCGCGATCTTGCAGAAAGATTCAATAAGAAGTACAACGACATCTTCACCATTCCTGATGTAAGAATCGCCAAAGCAGGCGCGAGGATTATGTCTCTTCAGGATCCATTAAAGAAAATGAGCAAGTCAGATCCCAATAAAAAGTCATTTATATCATTATTAGATGATCCAAAACAAATTGAAAAGAAAATAAAAAGTGCTGTAACAGATTCTGAAGGTATTGTTAAATACGATAAGGAAAACAAACCTGGTGTATCCAATCTCCTTTCCATTTACTCAATTCTTTCAGGGAAATCTGTTGCCGAAATCGAAAAAGAATACGAAGGCAAAGGATATGGAGATTTTAAAGCCGGCCTGTCAGATGTTGTTGTTGGAGCAATTAAGCCTATTCAGGATAAATATTATGCACTAATGGAATCGGAAGAACTTGATCTTGTACTTGATCAGGGAGCTGAAAAAGCGAATAAGGCTGCATACAAAATGATTAAAAAAATGGAAAGTGCCATGGGACTCGGCCGTAAGAGAAAATAAAAAACAGCCTTTTGGCTGTTTTTTGTTTTTCTCTAATTCACTTTCGGACCATGCTCCATTTCCCACAACTTCTCAAAAAACGGCTGTCCCTTTATTAAATTTTCACAAAACTTTTCGTGTTTACCTGACCAGCCGTACTTACTTTCATCGTAAAGTTCATACCATGCCTCTTCGAAATTCATTGACTGTATTTTCGAGTAGCGTTCCGGGCTCCACTCCGTATACCAATAACGGATCTCAGCATCATTTTTGGAGGAGTGAAGCTGATCCAGCGCCATAAACAGCAGCTGCTTAAGCTGTCTTTCTTTTCTCGTCAGGCCTGCCATCAAATCCGGAGATGGTGAAAGGATATGAAATTCCTTTAATGCTGTTTGATCATTAAATGAGTAGTTTGCCGTTTCCTGATTTTCAAGCATTTCATATGCCAGCTGCTCCTGCCGCGGGATAAGTCTGCTTTTCCTGATAGGGATATTGTAGCCGATTGTATCGACTGCCAATATGCCTGTCCCATCTGAAACAACAAAACAATACTCCAATTGAATGCGTTCATGATTTTTCCTTAAGTAAGCTTTTTGATAAATATCGTCTAGCAGTTGTTGTGGCAGCTCAGAAAGATCATTTTCAATATAATTAAAAAGAACCGGGTCAATCTTCAGCAGCGGAACCTGATCAAGCAGTTCTACGCCATCATCCTTTCTCCATTCATGAAAATGGCATACATTGTATCCATTCTCTTCTCCTTCAAACCAATTCACCCAAACATCATGAAGATACAACATTTTTCAACCCCCACTTCAACAAACTATTTGTCACTCAGTATGGGCAGTAGGCAGTAAATTTATTCCTATATTGCACTCTCAATCCATTTTTTGTAATAAACTTTGAAATGACATTGCTGAAATAAATACCTTCCCTTTATTCATTCACACTTGAATAGGGAAAATAAATGCTTAGAGTAATAATAATGATTCCGATCGGAAGCAAATAACATTCTGGACGCGAGATAATAAAATTGAAATATTCTTTAAAGGTATGTCCAGTTGTAAGCAAATTTAAATACCCTATAACACTGACTCCTCCTGAAACAGAAATCCCAAACCCAGTTAAAAGCCAAAATACCCTAAATAACATGTTCTTTACTATATGCGTGAGTCCCAAAAGGTTTTAATGCTGCCATAAACTCACTCCCAGTCTTTTTTACATGTATATGAAGGAATTTGTTCAGATATGTACAAGCTATTTGCCTGAAAACAACAAAAAAACGCCTGATATAGGCGTTTCTTTGCTATCTGTTGGATTTAGGATTGAAGGCATCTTTTAAGCCTTCCCCAATGAAGTTGATTGAAAGGATTGTAAATGTTAAAACCGCAGCTGGCGGAATCCATATCCACCACTTACTGGTTAAAACATCCGGACTTCTTGCTTCCTGAAGCATATTCCCCCAGGTAGGAATGTTGATCGGAACACCGAATCCCAAGAAGCTTAGGCCTGTCTCAGCTACAATCATCGCTGCCAGTGTAATGGTCGCCTGAACGATAATGGTTGACATTACGTTCGGCAGCAAGTGTTTAAAAATGGTCTTTGGTGCAGAGCATCCGATGGAAACCGCACTCATAATATATTCATTTTCCTTCTCAGCCATGACCTTGCTTCGCACAAGACGGGCAGTTCCTGTCCAGCTTAGTACACTTATTACGAATATAAGGGTTCCTGTACTTGATTCGATAAAAATTGATTTTAATACGATAACAAATAGCAGGAATGGGAAGTTCATCATAAAGTCTGTGAATCTCATTAGGGCATTATCGACCCAGCCGCCAAAATACCCCGCAGTAGCACCAACAAGAGTACCAATAGTAATAACAGCTAGCGTGATAGAGAATGCAAGCAAGAG